>SLLE01000077.1 GCA_007134225.1 Tindallia sp. | reverse complement strand
TCACTTCACCGTTGCTGAGACTGTGTTACTTGTCTTGAGCGATTTTTTGAACTTCAATTACTTCGTAATGAGTTGGGTTCATTTTCCTCAGTTTTCTTTTGAATCTCAAACTATATTGATCCATGGTTCCTTCTGGGAGAATTGTCACCACCAGCGGGTCAATTTCCAAAAGATTTTTCAAATCTTTATAGTCCGCATCCACATAACGAAAATAAATCGATAAATGATCCTTAATGATTTCTTGAGCTGCAGCCCTGGTTATTCCATGACCCTGCAACTCTACAAAAAGATGAAAAAAAGATCTGTCTTCCTCATCAAAATCTTTGATGGCAAACCAGCTGGAAATATTCAGTCCCGAAAGGCGTATTGCCTTATGGATGGTTTTTTCTGAAATACGGGTAAATCCTGAAATATCGATTACATTGGGATCCCGATCCACATAGATAAATTGGGGTATGTTAATCCCCTCGTCGGGATTTTTGAGTCGCAGGCAACGGAATATATCCCCCACTCTGTATCGGGCAAAAGCTCCGCCTTTTAAATTCGATATCACCAATTCATATTCTTCTCCGGCCCGAAGCTCATCCATTAAATAGGTGCGCGGCTCATATTCCGGGTCTTGAAAACCCTTTTCCATTTCACTGATCGGAATAAACTCATAGAAGCAAACATCCGGAAAGAGAACAAGCCCATCCCGCGCCCATGTTTCCGTAGCAATGCAGGTAGGTTCAGTGCCTCCAAAAATTTCCAGCGGTTTGACGCCCCAACTTTTCTCAATATTTTTTTTAAAGGTTGTACTGTCTGTGCCGGCACAAATAAGACCCTTTAAATTCCACAGATCTTTCGGAAGAATGCTTCGGCCTTCTTTCCGGCTTTTTATAAAAGCTTTGGTAAGCCGAATGATCGATTTCGGTGATTTTTTCAATATCCCAAAAGCACCTCCCGAACTTTTTTCCTCGGAAAACGATCGGGTAATCACCATAATGACACTGCTAAGACCAAAAAATAGGTCAATTCCTTTGTCCAGACCAAGTTTCATTCCAACCTTGTTACGCTGGCCAAAGCTCATGGATTCCGCCTCTTTTATCGGAGGCAGAAACTCGACGGTCAACTCATCCGCAATCATATGGGGAACTATTCCCGTCAGATAAGGCAATGGTGCCATGCCGTATAGAAATTTTTCACGGCTTCGCATATTAAATTCGCCGCGTTTTTTACTGGTAGAAAGAATCATACAGGTAATAAACGTTCCCTTATGGCATTCAATCATACTTTCTGTATACGGCGCCCATTTTTCCGGAAGATCACCGCCTTCCCAGGTGGTTTTTATCCATAAGAGGGGTTTGGATGGCAAAACTTCCTCTGATTTTTGAAGCAATAAATCCGCATAATCTTCATATCGCGTCAAGGGGACATTTTTTCGAAACGCTTCAACGCTCAGCGGCTTCTCATCACCCATGATTCGGCGTCCAAGTTCACATTTTGAATAAAGTTCTATTTGTTCCAGCATTAATCGATGTTGAATCTTCATAAATTCGTCAATGGATAAGTCCAAGAAGCCACAATACTCCTGCCAGATTTCATCATACTGTTTGAGCTTCAGTTTTTTGTCAAGGTTCATAGCATCTTACCTTTCTCTTTGATGTTAAGTGCTTTTATGCTTTGACGGTCCGGAATAAGAAAAGGAGTTGTTTTTTGATATGATTTATAATAAATCAGATTTTTAGGGAACATCCACCGGTCTTGAACGTATACATGAAGAACATCCATCGCAGTCCAGATCAGTCCTGCATAAAGTACTTGGTTAATCCCAGTGGCCAGCCAAAGAAAGCAAAAGAAAAAAAAGAAAAAAAGAACACCGGGATGCCTGCACATCCCGTATAGTCCTTTTCTAATAACAATTTGTTTTTCTCCTTTGCTCCAATAGGTCTCTTTTAGAGGCAGAGCAAAAAATAGTACATAAAACTGCATTCCCAGCGAGATCGCCGCCAACAATCCGAAAATAAGCCGCAAGGGCCATGCCAGATAAAAATGTGCTTGGGATGTTCCAAGAATGCCTATCGTTGCATATAGAAGCATTAAAATACCCACCGGAAAGAACGCATTGAGTCCAGCATGAATAAACCGGATTTTATTCCAGTCAAATAGATAAAAGCATAAAAATCCAACACATCCAATGATTATGTATAGCATTCTGTCACCACCCTTATGCAACCGTGACCGATAAGATTCTGTAAAATTGGAGTCCACATTCATTTTATCTGATGAAACGGTTGAAAGCAAGCTATTTTCTGAATATTGCAGTGTTTTCATGATTTTGGGGGCACATTTTTAAAATTCATTACTTTAGACCTATTTATTATTAGTCATTGATCCAGTGATGAATTTTCGATCCATTAAGTCAACATAAAGGTAGTTCGGTGCCGTTATAATCTCTTTTCTGCGAAGTAACGTATTCACCGCTTCATTTCCAGCCAAAAGAGAAGCAAGTCCCACTCCAATGCTGCAAGTTGGCACAGGTCTTTCACCAGATAAAATTTCCTTCATCATCTCCATGGACATCGCATCAGAAGCATAGGAAGGAACAATCGGAAGCACCTTGTCGGATGAAACAGAACCGGTTTCAATCTTTTCAAGGTCTTCTTCCGGTGATATTCCGTTGTATTCTTCCAGCGTCATACCCTTCGGATCAAAATTCGTTAGTAAAGCGCCAAAACCAATCGCACCGGAAAAAAGATAATGGATGCCGTTCTTACGCGCTGTTCGTTGCAAATAGATGGATTCTTTCCAAGCGCCATAATCCATCTCATCAATCACAAGGTCACACCCATCAACAAAATCAGAGGCATCCATCGCAGATCGGATCCCTTCGTTATTAAAAATAATTTCTGCTTCAGTATTAATTTTTTTCAATTCATGATAGAGTACGTCTGCTTTTTTCAGATTCATGGTTTCCTCATTAGCACCAACCTGGCGGTTAAAATTGCTTAGTTCAAACGCCCCGGTATCTGTAATTTTAAGCTTGCCCACACCTATCCTGATCAGCCTTTCGGCCAACATCCCTCCAACGCCACCCATTCCTGCGATTCCGATGGTGGTTTTTTTTAGTTTATTCTGCTCTTCCTGCGTAAAAATTCCGATATTACGGCAAAATTTCTCTTCATATCGACCTTTCATTCAGGCACCTCCTATTAGTATTTTACGGTTATGGTGTCTTAATGATATTATTCGACATTTTTCTGCAAACTCCTTCTTAATTATGATTTATTCTTGTTCCGGCAGTATATAATTTCGGCGCTTGAAATAGGCACCCAGCAACATGGAACTAATGATGACAATTGGCAATGAAACTCCCAATCGAATTAAAGTGAATTTTATGCCCAGGATCGAAGCTTCCATAATACTCATCGGAATCATTACCAGCGATGCAGCCGTAACGTAGGTGAAAATCGCACTGTAACCCGCTCCTTTGTGGTACAGCGCATTGGCAACAGGAAATGCAACAAAGGTTCCTCCAACGGTTGTTGCCGCCAGTAAAACACTCCAAATGTATTTCTTTATACCGGAAACATTTCCGAAATTCTTTTCAATCATTTTCCGACTGGCCCACACATCAAAAAGACCAATGAGCAAAAATGCCGGTGGTAGTATTCGCAACATATCCCAGGCGAAAATCCAAAAATTATCTCCCACACGAATTCCTAAGTCAAACCCCATCGTTAAAGATCCTCCAATAAACACCAAAAATACCGCAAAGGCTGCATAATTTTTCTGTGCTTTTTTCATATCAAATCAACTCCCCATAAAAGATTCCCACAGCTACCGAAATGATCAACGCAATTCCAAAGGCAGTTACGTTACGAATGATCGTGGCACGTCTACCAAAATACTGTTTTTCCACCGGGTAAGTCACAACGCCCACCATCATCAGTGTTGTTATGAAGGAAGCAATAACCATGTAACTGACGCCCTGCCTCAGAAAAACACCGGCAAGCGGATATGCGATAAAACCCGGCATCATGGTAATAGAACCAAAAATAGCACCTAAAAAGATTCCCATATAGGATGAGCTCTCTCCCAGATATTTCACTATCATTTCATCTGGAATCAATAAAACTACAGAAAGAATCATCAGGATTTTCAAATACCCCGGTAAAATTTTATTGAATTTATTCCATGCTACTTTTACGCCTTTTTTCGTTCTTGATGAATCAAGCACAAAGGATAAGCTAAGTCCAGCAATCGCCACCACATATAAACCAACCATAAAAGCACCTCCATTCGAATCCCCCCGACCCTCATAGGGTAGGGGGGTATATAAAGATCATACCAGAAATCTTTCATCTTGTCAACCACAACAATCCCACTAGCTTGTGTTTTTGTTTTCGCAGCAGTTCCGATTTTTAGAGAAAGAATCCTGCCATTATGGTCAAGAGGACTATAACTGGCGCCGGAATCTTTTTTGTGAATAAGAGCAACGCCGTAAGGGCCGTTACGATAAAATTGTCCACCACAAATCCACTGCTTTGCATCAAGATAACGGCAGTGATGGTGATAAGACCACCAGCTACCGCTGTAATGCCTTTGAGGGATACTTTAATCCCCTTTATTTTTTTAAGATTAACCCATATGGGATATACGAAATAAATAAGAAGAATGCCTGGCAGAAAGATGGCAATGCCGCTTACGACAGCGCCGAGGGCCTGAAAAAACGCACCGCTTCCACGGGCTGCCATGCCGCCGGCATACGCACTGAAGCTAAACATGGGCCCTGGCAGTCCCTGTACAAGCCCAAAACCTGTCAGGAATTCCTGGTTGGTCATATATTGTTTTATCTCCACCAATTCACTATACATAAGAGGAATCACTACCTGTCCGCCACCAATGACCAGATAGCCATACCTGTAAAAGCTGTCAAACAACTGTATGATTCGATGGTTAGATATGTGCGCCAGAAGCAGACTTCCCACAGCAAAAATGCCAAAAACCGTCAAATATGGCCAAGGTGGGCTTAAGCGCACGTGATTCCAAAGATCTTCCTCTTGAGAAGCGATCGTAGTGACAACGCCGCCGGTGATAAGAACAAGGGGGAAAATCCAAGGTTCCCGTATAAAGTAGGTTGTGAGGGCACCAAAGATCAGGAGTCCCAGGGTTAATGAATCTTTTACCACTTTTCTGCCAATCCGATAGGCAGCAACCAGAATAAAACCCACTGCCATGGGGCCAATATAGCGAAGCACCTCTTGTGACAGATTCACGCTTTTCATAAACTGACTTAAAAAGGATAGCAAGACCATGGCCGTCAACACCGGAAAGGCCCACACGGCTAACGTGAGTGCTGCCAGCCCCGGACCGCCAGCTTTATACCCAATGGAAACAATGGTTTGCGTACTGCTCGGTCCGGGCAAAATGCCGGTGAGGGCAATCAGTTCCACCATTTCTTCTTCTGTCAAATACTTCTTTTTTACCACCATTTGATCCGTAAACACACCATAATGAGCTTCAGGACCGCCAAAAGCTCCCAAAGAACAGATAAAAACGTCCTTTAGAAAGCTTTGCCATTGTCTTCTTTTTTCAGTCTTAGCCTTCTTTTCTTCCACCATTTCCAAAACACCTTTCTCTCCAATATTGTCAGAGAAAATTCGACAAAACCTTGTTGACTCACAATGAATATGGTATTATATAATCGTAAATCGTTATCGGTTTTAAATATCGTTTTTCGATATCGTTATTTGATTTAAATTATATACCAGAGGTGAACGGGATGCAAGATCAAATTCTCAGGAAGTTTTTTCTGGGCTTTATACAGATTCATATTCTTCATCACGCCAAAAAAGAACCCTTCTACGGAGCCTGGATGATTGAAGAATTAAAGGAACATGGATATGAGATGAGTCCCGGCACTTTATACCCACTACTGCACAGCATGGAATCAAAGGGACTCATCAAAATGAAAGAACAGACAGTGGATGGAAAGGTTCGAAAGTACTATCAGATTACTGTCCTTGGAGAGACGGTATTGGAAGAGGCACGAAAAAAAGCCTATGAATTGTTCAGAGAAATTAATGACTGATGAAAAGGAGAAAAGCTATGTTTGAAATTCACGACGTCGCCTACAAAGATATTCTTCACGTGAAGCATCTTACCATTAAAAAAGGAAACGTCACCTCCATCGTAGGTCAAAGCGGCAGTGGCAAAACAACCCTTTTGCGGCTTTTAAACAGGATTATCAGCTATGATCAGGGAGAAATTCTGTTTCATGGTCAGCCATTGCACAGGGTAGACCCGATTGCATTACGAAGACAGGTGGTCATGCTTCCACAAAATCCGGCAATCTATAACGGAAACATTAGAGATAACCTACTCATCGGGCTGAAATTTTCTGAAAAACCCATGGTAGCCGATGATAGTTTATACAAAATTTTGAAGCTGATGAAACTGAAAAAAGAACTGAAGGAGAATACGGACAAGCTCTCCGGCGGCGAGAAACAACGGGTTGCCCTGGGTAGAATTCTTCTGATGGAACCGGAGGTTTTACTGCTGGATGAACCCTCTTCTGCACTGGATGAGTCTACGGAACAGCTCATCATCGAAGTGCTGGTCCAATACACAAAATCCAACGGAAAAACCATGGTTATGGTCACGCATTCCAAAAAAATCGCCGGCCAGTTTTCGGATGAAATAGTAGAAATAATCAAAGATCAGCCTGTGAATCAAAGGGAAGGGGTATAACTATGGATGGTGTCATCGAACTTCAACTGTGGCAAATGGCAGCCGCCTATGTATTTGTGGTGTTGCTTCTATTTATCGTTAAGGTTAAGGGAATATCAAGAGAAAAGGAAATCCTGATTGCTTCCGTCAGAATGACGGTTCAACTGGTGTTAGTGGGATATGTACTTGTCTATTTATTCAACCACATGCACCCGTTGAGTACCATCATCGTCATCGCCATCATGGAGGCTTTTGCCATCCATAATATTTTTAAGCGAGTCAAAAAGCCGCTCTCAAAGCCGCTTAAAAAAATGATTGCCGTCTCCATGCTTTTGGGAACCCTGACGTGCCTTACATATTTCCTGTTTGTCGTCATTAGAATTTCTCCCTGGTATGATCCCAGGTATTTCATTCCCATTGCCGGCATGATTATCGGCAATTCCATGACTGGTGTTTCTTTGGGCGTGAGCCGATTGGTGGATGGTATGCATGCTGAAAAACACCTGATTGAGTCCTCCCTGATGCTGGGTGCCACACCAAAAATTGCTGCCAAAGGAGTGGTGGACAATGCCTTTGATGCTGCTATACTGCCAACCATCAACACCATGGTGGGCATGGGTATTGTCTTTCTGCCTGGAATGATGACGGGACAGATTCTATCCGGCATCTCCCCTATCACCGCCATTGAATATCAAATCGCCATCATGCTGGGGATTCTTGGCAGCGTCGCCCTGACGGTCATATTTTTTGTTCAGCTGGGTTTTAAAACGTTTTTTAACGAAGAAAACCAGTTAATCATTGAAGATTGATAAAAGATTCCATCATTGGTAACGACGTTCGGCATCCGGGTCGTAGGGTTCCATTCTTCCATCGCATTGATGCCTGGTGCAAATTTGGCAGTTGGTATAGGCATGTATGCCGGAAAATCGTATCCCCGATACGGATTTGGCCGGCTTCATAAACAAGCTGTCCAACAATTCAATGCCAATGGTACCATGGGAATCCTTCAGCAGTTTGAATAAGTTGCGCTGCTCTGATAGTGGCCAGTCTTCCAACGATCCCGGGTTCATGGAGGAAGGAAACTGGAGTTCATGGGGTGTGTCGATGGTTTGAAACACGGTCGTCATGGCCTTGCGACAGGCTTCTTCCTCAATCAATGATGCCACGTACCGTTCCATCGGAGAAGAAAACCTTTCACTCCATGCTTCCAGCTCTCTGCCTGCCGTGGCTAAATAAGGATACAGCCAGTCCGTTTTTTGTGTGTTAATACGTAGTATACGGCTGTTAAAACGGATCTCATCAGCAACAAGATAATCCTCTCCCCGCTTCTGAATCAGCGCCTGACCATAAATTGCTTTTGGAACTGCAATCTGGGCGCCTTCCAGCAATTGTCCAACGATCTCATCTGTTCGTTTGTTTTCTCTGATTATATTCATTTTTTCCAACATATACGGTATGTCTATTTCAAAGGGAATTGAATCCAAGCAATGAATATTCATATTCTGGCCTCCCGTGACAGCAATCGTTTACTTCTGTTTGTTGTCCTAATACTGGAATAAAACCATTATATCACAGCATAGAATGCTGCCTAAACTCTATCTTTCCTTTTTACCTATTTATGGTAAAATAAGTGAAATACATAAAAGCAGGTGGGAATTAAATGAGAAAATCATTACCTTACATTGGTAAATATATGTCCAAATGGTTAGTTGTTGCTACCTTTATGGGCGTTAGCGGTGGAATATCCGCTGTCGCGCTTAAAAACTCCATCCATTTGATGGGAAACATAGGTCAATATCTTCAACCTGTCTATGCCCCTATAGTCGGGGGAATCATTATTTCCATTATATACCTTTGGGACCCCATGGCTTCAGGCTTTGGCACAGACCATTATATTTATGAGGTAAATCATGACAAGGATTTCCTGACAGTTAGAACTGTCTTCAGCAAGCTATTCTCCACTGCAGTGACCCTTGGTTTTCGAGGTAGTGGTGGTGTTGAAGGACCCATGCTGATCATCGGCGGCAGTATGGCTGATATTTTTTCCCGCATTCCATTTTTAAAACGATTTTTTCACAAAGAGGATTTGAGAATCTTGACCATTTGCGGTGCAGCCGGAGCCATTGGTGCTATTTTCAGCTCTCCTCTTGGCGGCGGTATTTTTGTGGTGGAAATTCTTTATAAATCTTCACTTCATTATGGGGATCTCTTTCCAGCAATGCTGTCCTCCACAATGGGTTTTGTCATATACAGCATGATGGCAGATTCCACCCCGCTTTTTTCGATCCCCTCCTATTTGCCGGATGTGAATAACGTACATTGGTTTGTTATTACCGGAGTGATTGCCGGGATTGTGTCACTTCTTTTTATGGCATTATTTAGTTACACAAAAAGAGTATTCCTCGAGCTTCCCCGCAGAAGAATTCATCCTGTGATCGGTGGTATACTAACTGGTCTGATTCTATTACATTTACCTGCTGTTGGTGGAACCGGCACGGATATGATTCAAAGTTTGATCAATGAACGTTTTCCCATAACCTTTTTGCTGCTACTGTTGGTTGGAAAAATGCTCGCTACGTCATTCACTGTGGCCTCCGGCGGCAGCGCCGGTTTGGTCATCCCCGCATTATTTATTGGCGCTACCGTTGGTAATGGAGTTTCCACTTTCCTGATTGCAGATGCTGGTCTTAACTCATCACTGGTCATCGCTGGAATGGCAGCCAGTATGGCCAGTCTTGCCAATGTCCCTGTTGCTGCAGCCATCATGCTGGTTGAAATGGTGGGCCTTCGACTAGGTGTTCCTGCTACCTTGGGAAGCATTGTGGGATATGCTATTGGCCACAGCCGTGTCGTCTATGGTGTCACTTGCCCTGATCAGTGGCAGTTTGAAGAGACTGCCAAATGGCGCAACCTGGATGCTAAATCTGATTCTCATTAACAAATACGCTGACGTTAAAAAGCGCCAACCAGATTCTCAATAGAGATCCGGAAAGGCACTTTAATCGTTGTTGAAAGAAATTTCCTTTAAGACTTGCG
>SLLE01000158.1 GCA_007134225.1 Tindallia sp. | reverse complement strand
GCGTCCATCCCCCTGCCAATCCAAACCGGTTCTTCCTGATCCAGGGACACCAGCAAACACTGGTGCACATAAAAACTCCACCCATCATATCCTGACAAATAATTCATGTTCGCCGGTTGCGAAATGAACAATAATTCAATGCCCCATTCATTCATTTTCTCCTTGGTCTTTCGGACTCTTTCCAGATACTCTTCCCTGCTGAATACGTGCATAGATAATCCCTCCTCAATATAGTCACAGTGAGGACGGAGCTGATTTTCCCCACAGTGCCTCTGTCTTATATCACCTTAATTCGTACCTGTCACTTGTTACTTTTCTCTTATCACTTGTCGCCTGTAACCTTTTCACTTGTCACTTGCTACAAGCTGCCTTTCTAACTGTTCTTCACATGTGTCCATTCCGTCTTTCTTTCACCACAGCGTGATGCATATACCGGATCATGGTCACAAAATCAAACACTGGTAATCCAGTCGCCTCCTGCACGGATGCAGCATAAGGCGGGAGCACGCTGCATTCCAGTAAAAATGCGCCAAGATCCGGATGGTTATGCTGAAGTTTGACGGCCGCGTCCACCACTTCTTTTTCCACTTCCTGATAGTGTAGGGTTCCTGTTTCCTTAATAAAGGCATCAAAAAAAAAGGTTTTTTCCTGCAAACCCGCAATGAGCAGCCGATCCAATTCTGTGGAACCAGCCTTTTTCAATATGTTTGTTGTCAAGGAATCTGAATCTACCGTGAGAATTCCAATTTTGGAATTTGGTGGTAGGAATTGTTGGATAAAGGGAAGCTGAAGTAAACTGGAGAGAAAGACTGGAATCTTAAGCTCTCTGGCCAACTGCTCCTGATACAGAATCATGAATCCACAATCAGAAGTAATGGCGCGAACACCTTCTTTTTTCAGTTCCTCGCCGGCAGCCATCACATCATCCAGTGCTGTCATGTCATGCTTTAAAATCCGTTCTACCGTCAGTCCAGGCACACGTCGAAAGCGAACGGGGAAGTCAAAGGTGGTGGCATTGGCCACGTCACCGGGAATAAAAGGGGCTTCGCTGTCCAGAAGGATAATGCCGATGGCTTCACCATAGCTGACTTGCCCCGGTTTGACATGATAGATCAATTCCATAGTACCCCTCACCCTTCCCTCTCCCGCCAGGGGAGAGGGTTATTTTCTTTCCAACTTTTTCCTAAATCAACGCCGTATTAGGCAGGAATAATGCAATCTGCGGGAAGAATACCAGCAATACGGTTACGAGTAGCAGGATAAAGACAAAGGGTGGTGTATGGCTGATAATCTCTAAATAAGGCCTTCTGAATATCAACTGAGCTGTAAAGATGTCGCATCCAAAAGGTGGGGTGGCAGAACCGATAGCCGCCTGCAATACAACCAGCACTCCCAGCAATATGGGGTCAATCCCGGTCTGCAGCACGTAAGGAGCAAACACCGGGCTCAGTACGTAAATGGCAACAATTGGATCCACGAACATACATGCAATGAAGTAGGCTGCTACCACTACAAATACAACATACAGCTGGCTGGGATCATCACCGAAAACCAATGGCAGGTACGTTTGAGGGATTCGGAGAAAACTCAGCAGCCAGGAAAATGCATTTCCGGCACCAACCAGAACGAATACAACACCGGTAATAACACCTGTCTGAAGAAAGTGATCGATCATTGCATTAAAGGTAACGGTTCTGTAGATAATTCCTTCCAGGAAAAGTGCATAGGCCACAGAGGCTGCCGCCGCTTCCGTCGGACTGAAAATGCCGCCGTAAATCCCTCCAATAATGATCAAAGGAAAACCAAGCACCAAAACTCCGCTCTTCATGGCATCTCTTCGTTCCTGCCAGTCTGCCTTGGGCGCTCCAGCAATCCCGTTTCTCTTGGAATAGATAAACGCATAAACAGAAAAAAGGAAGAATATCAGTAATCCCGGACCAACTCCCGCCAGGAATAGCTTTCCAACCGAAGTTCCTGTGACAACCCCATAGACAATAAATCCGATACTGGGCGGGATCAAGAAAGCGATATCACTGGAATTGATGATCAATGCAAGGGTAAAGGGGCTGGAATATCCTGCCTCCAATAGCATCGGCCGCATGGTGCCGCCAATGGCCGCCACCGTCGCCTGGGTCGATCCGGATACAGCGCCGAAAAGTGTACAGGCTGCATTGGTGGTGATGGCCAGTCCTCCGGGAATATGACCCAGAAAAGCTTTTACCATTCGGATCAGTCTACGGGCCGCCTGACCGGCGGTAATAATATTGGCTGCTAAGATAAACATGGGAACTGCCACCAAGGATGGAGGAATAATTCCCGTTACTACCTGCTGAACAATAACATTCATATTAAATCCTGGCATATACACTAAAATATAAAGCAACAGGGATCCTAACAATACCACCATGAAAGGAAACCCAAACAAAAGCTTAACGATCATACTACCAACTAGTAATGGCATAAAACCACCTCTCTTTTAGGGTTTCTTTTCTTCATCCGGTTCTACGTTTTCTTTTTCTTTGCCATCCACAACCATGGTTTCCTGCTTCAGTTTTTCTCCCACAGCCTGGTATTCTTCAGCCATCTGCTGCAATTCTTCCGCTTCATATTCACCCTGCTGTTCAGGAGAAAGCCATACTTCCTTTTCTTGAATATTCTTGATGATGGTTCGAATATACTGCATTCCGGCCGAAAAGAAACCAAGGGGAATAATCGCCAAAAAAGTCCAGTAGGGCAGTCTCAACGCCGGCGTCACATGACTCATGTTTCTGGCCTGAGCCATATAACCATAAGAATAATAAGCCATCATAAACATGACCAGACCGCTGATGATACAAATAACGAAAACCATAAATTTCTGCAATTTAAACGGCGCTGCATCAAAAAAGGCTCCCATCCGTATATGCCTTGCTTTACGCACCGCATAACTGACTCCGGCAAAGGTAATGAGAATGGTAAACAACTCGGTTACTTCTTCCGCAAAGTAAATACTGCTGAAAAAGGTTCGGGCAAACACATTTGCAATAACCAGAGCAGCCATGGCAAAGACCGAAACAGACAGCACAATGACTTCAAAATATTCCACGCTTTTTCCCAGTTTTTGGATCAAAGTGGATGAGCCTGTCTTTTGGTTGGCTTCCATATCAACGCTCCTTTCTAAAATCCCTGCGGCGCTGAGCCGCACCGCAGGGAGAAAACATCAATTATCTGTTCAATTCTGATTAGTCTTGGATTCCAAGGGCTTCTTTAGCGTTTTCGATGTCATTCAACAGCGTTTCAAGAATTTCTTCTGCCTGTGGTCCACCAATTTCAAGAAATTCATCATAGACTGGCAATGCTGCTTCTTTGAATTCTTCCAGCTCTTCACCAGTTACTTCATGGTATTCCATTTCAGGTCGCGCTTCCAGCATGTACACCAAATCTTCTTCATGTCGCTCATCGATCCATTCAGCGGAAGGAAGAATGGCCTCTACCCACCAGGTTCTCATTTCTTCCTGAACTTCCGGCGGCAACGAATCAAAGAACTGCATATTGACCGTCGGTATTCCTGTGAAAGGCTCTGCGAAAATATCCGTCAGGTAATCCTGTACTTCATAGAAATTCATGCTTCTGATGGCAAAGATCGGATTAACCTGTCCGTCAATCAGGTTTGTCTGCAATCCGCCGTAGATTTCGCCATAAGCCATTGGTGTAGGTGCTGCGCCGTAGGCCAAATAGTCTTCTACCAGCAAAGCAGATCCCATGACACGAACTTTAAAGCCTTGCATATCGTCTACGGTTCTAATAGGTCGGTTGGAGCTGATGGTCTGCCATCCTTCATAAAGAACACTCAATGGAACCAGACCGTTACGACGGAACGCTTCTTCCAAAACGTCCATAAAGTCTCCGTTTCGAACTACCCAATCCAGTGTTTCCGGCATATGCTCCGGTGGCCACAGGTAGTGAAGTGCCAATACCTGAGCTTCCGGAACGAAGGCACTGATCCAGGCAAAGTCGGTGAAGACGTATTCCACTACACCCAACTGAGCCAGTTCGTTGATATCACGGGTATCCCCAAGAGTTCCAAAAGGATAAACTGTTATGTCATACATACCATCTGTTACTTCTCTCATGTGGTCTGCATAACGCTCTGCCCACACCGTCATAAAATCGCCTTCAATTTCTTCAGAGGCAAATCGTGGCTGCAATGGTGAATCCAGTAATTCCCCAAGGGTTTCTTCTCCAGTTCGTTCCGCAGGGGCTTCTTCCGGATCATCCGCAGGTGCCGGACCTGCACCGCCGCATCCAGCCAGTCCCAGGGTGCTAAGAAGTACCAAGCTAAGCAATAATGCCAGTAGTTTCATTTTTCCATCCGTTTTCTTCATGCAATTTCCTCCTTTTTTCTTTCTTGTTGTTGAATCTTCTCCCGCTTGCCACTCTTACAACTTATTGGTTATCCGTTCCGACGCGCTCTTCCGCTTCTTCTCTTTTGCTAATGGCCGCCTGTTGTTTGAAGTAGGAGATGGTGCCCTTCACGAACAACTCCACACCCAATGGCATCACATCTTCGTCGATGTTGAACCTGGGATTGTGATGAGGATAATGTGTTTCTTTGGTTTCATTGCCAGTACCTAAAAATATGAATACCCCAGGAACGATGGCGGCAAACTCCGAGAAGTCTTCGCTGGCCATATTGGAGTGAGAAACTACTTTTTCGTCCTCTCCGGCAACCTCTCTGGCAGCTGACATCATCACTTTTACCATGTTTTCGTCATTGATCAGGGCAATATTTTCACGGAACCATTCCATCTGACATTCGCAGCTATGAGTTTCTGCTACTTTTTCGGCAACTCGTTTCAGCCTCATGACTGCTTTGTCGTCACCATCGTCATAAAGGGTTCTGATGGATCCTTCCAGGGTGACAATATCCGGAATGATATTGGCTTTCGTTCCTCCCTCGATTTTTCCGAAGGACATGGTGGTTGGTTTCATGCAGCTAATCTCCCGGGTTTGAACCCGTTGTGCCGAGAGCACTATGTCTGATGCTGCTATAATGGGATCAACAGCTGTTTCCAGATATCCGGAATGACCGCCATATCCCCGAACCAAAATCTTAAAAATATCCAGTCCTGACATAACGCCACCAGCCGACAAACCAACGGTACCCGACGGCAGCGGTGTCCAGATATGCACGCCTGCCACTGCATCCACTTTTGGATTTTCCAGTACTCCTTCGTTGATCATGGGCAATGCACCGGCATTCTCTTCGTTTGGCTGAAACACCAGCTTAACACTGCCATTCAGCTCGTCCTTCATTCCCACCAGCACTTTCGCTGCTACCATCAGCATGGCCGTATGCGCATCATGTCCACAGGCATGCATGACACCCGGCGTCTTCGATGCATAGGGCAATTTGTTTTCTTCCTGGATCGGTAATGCATCCATGTCAGCTCGCAGCATTAATACAGGACCTTCGGCATTTCCTTCAATCATGCCCACCACACCGGTTTGTGTCATTCGCTGAGTTTCAATCCCCAGTTCCTGCAGGTATTCCTCCACCACCTGAGCCGTGCGATGCTCCTGATAACCCAGTTCCGGATATTCATGAAAATCTCTTCGGAGGGCAATCAATTCTTCCTTCAACGCTTCTATTGCTTGTTTGATGGGATCCATTGGAGTGGCTACCCCCCTTAGGCATTATCAACAAAGACGCTTCGCGTCTTGTTAGTTGGAAAGTTGGTCAGTTGGAAAGGAAACGCAAAGTCAAAAACCTTTAAAAGATTATCCACATTTTTGCGCATACCCATTCTGGGCACTCGTGCTATTTCCTTATCCAGAACAATACCGCCTGCAGCAGTTATTGTAATTGATAAATAAAAACTATGAGTTGATAATTGAGTTTTAAAAACATATTGAGTAGTGTTTATTTTGATTCTTTGCTTTCACCCTGCCATCCCAGAAAGGTAGACAGTTTATCTGATGCATCTTTCAGACCGGCTTTCACGGATTCAATCTTGGAGTAGGTTTGGCGAATACTGGCACCGCTGACACTGATGGCTGCCACAATATCATTTTTAAAGTCACGAACAGGCATTGCCACACAGGTCAAACCGGCACAAAATTCTTCATCATCAATGCTGAAACCCTGATTCCGAATGCGCTTCAGTTCTTCCATCAGTTCATCAATATCCGTGATGGTCGCTGTCGTATATGCTTCCAGCTTACGATCTCCAAAAATCTGCAACACTTCTTCCTTTGTCATTTCACAGATCAGCGCCTTACCCATCGCTGTGGCGTGGAGAGATTCCCGGGAACCAATTTGCAGATTGGCGATTAATGAAGCTTTCGGACTGACTTTTGAAATGGTTACAACGCTGTCCTCCACACGAACTCCCAAATTTACGGTTTCCTGGTATTGGTTACACAGATCCTGAAGAATTGACACGTCGAAATTATATAAATTTCGCTGACGCGGTATGATGTTGCCAATTTCGAAAAGCCTCCAACCAAGTCGGTATTTTTTGCTGTCTTCACATTGCTCGATATAGTTTCTTGCCATCAGCGTGTCTAAAATACGGTGCACCGTACTTTTTCCAATGTTTAGACGACCGCTGAGTTCGCTGACACCCAGTCCTTCCTGAAATCCTTCATCTGCCAATATTTCCAATACTTCCAATGCTTTATCAATGGTTTGCACCGGATATCGGGGAGCCTGATGTGTCTTTTCCTGACCCATTTCATCACCATTCCTTTAGAATGCTCTTACGCGTCATGCAGGGACGAAAAAAGGTTCTCCTTGTCAGAAAACCTTTTTTCAATTTTATCCTATACCCAACCTCTGGCTTTCATGGACTTGGCCAGTTTTTGCAGGGCGTTAATCCAGGCAGCATTTCGCATGGACGTATGCTTCGCTTTTGCCGTATCCATTGTCTCTCTGTATGCCTTCGTGATCTGTTCTTTCAGTTTGGAATTGATGGTTTCAATGTCCCAGTAGCTGTCTGTCAGACCCTGAGTTCGCTCAAAGGAGCATACAATGGCACTGCCGCAGTTCGTCAGTACGTCCGGTACAATATGCACTTGTTTTTCCTGCAACATTTTTTCCGCTTCCGGTGTTACCGGCCCGTTGGCAGCTTCCATAATCAGTTTTGCTTTAACTCTCCTGGCATTTTCCTCGTGAATGACACTCTGTACTGCAGCCGGGATCAGAATGTCGCACTCCAGCTCCAGCACTTCTTCTTTGCTGATTTCTTTTTGCCCTGGAAATCCGGCAACAGAACGATTTGGGCTTTTATCCACATGGGCTTCCAGTTGATCAACATCGATTCCGTTGGCATCGTAAACGCCGCCAAAATAGTCGGCAACGCCGATGATCTTATAGCCTTCTTTATGAAGCAGACGCGCTGCAATACGCCCTACATTTCCAAAACCTTGAAGGGCCACCGTAGAGCCTTTTGAAATGTTTAAATCACGAACCGCTTCCATGGTAACAAAAAAAGCGCCGGTTCCGGTGGCTTCCATGCTTCCGACGGTACCGCTGGTTTCAGCCGGTTTATCATTAATGGCGGCCGGGCTGTGGAACCCGTTGATTTCTTCGTACTCATCCAGCATCCAGGCCATTGTTTTAGCACTGGTACCGATATCCGCACCAGGAATATCCACCCAGGCACCTTTCATGGGTAACTTGCGGATATAGGCACGGGAAAGTCTTTCCAGCTCACCTTCGGAAAGTTTGCCGGCATCCACACGAACGCCGCCTTTTCCGCCACCGGCAGGAATACCGCCTACAGCATGCTTAACTGTCATCCAGAACCCAAGCGCTTTTACCGTGTCCAGGTCCAGATCTGGAACAAATCGAAGTCCGTTTTTCACCTGACCCAGAGCATCATTATAATGCACCCGGTATGCGGTGAATATTTCAAGTTCACCATTGTCCATTTTCATGGGAATGGTAAATTCAAAAATTCGTTTTGGCTGGCTTAACATTTTAACAACATTTGGTTCGATATCCGCCATTTTCGCCGCTTCATTCAGCGTGGTCAACGCCGTTTCAAATGGGTTTTTGCTCATCAAATCACTCCAATTCATCGATATAGGGGTTTCACACCGCTCCCCGGCATCGATGCCATGAAGCGGTGTGAAAGTTCAGTGTGTATTATGGCTTTGGAATGGCAAGGTCGTCTGTGTAATCGTTGAATTTAAGGTCGTAATTGCTTTCGTCGCACCATTCTTTACAAACCTGAGCCATTCTAACTTTTACTTTAACCAGATGGTTCAGTGTTGCATCATCATGCCATGCATTGTAGAGATCACATTCGTTTTTACCAGGCTCAAACTTGAAGTAAACCGGTGAGCAGATTCGTGCAATTTCGTCAGCTTCCACGTGTCGCTGGTTTCCACCCATAGAGTCGACAATGCTCATGTACACATCCAGTGGAATATCCGTTACGCTTCGGATCGAAGCAAACATTGCCAGGGAAAGGTCAGCCAGAGGGTTAAAACTGTCCGCACCCAGCTCTTCCAGCATTTTAGCGCCAACGGCATTACCGTGACCGGCAAAGACGGAAACTTTGAACTTAATGTCGGCAGGAATGACACCGTCTGCTCTCAGCTTATTGGCAAGGTAAAGCATTCCTTCATCAGGAATCAGGAATCCACGGATTCCGGCGTCGATGCATCGGCTGACTTCACGAAGCCACATATAAAGGTTGTCCTGACCTCGAACACGCATACCGGAAACATATCCTTCCGGTGTACCATACTGCTTGCCGGTATCCCAGGCACGAGTCGGCATTGGATTAACCAGAGTTTCCATTTTAGCGTCCGCACCAATTTGAGCGTAGTATTTCAGTTCCTGCTTATCAAGAACAGCAGATCCACCAACGGTTCCGATCACTCGATGGATCGGAAGTTTTTTGTCCGCTGCTTCCTTGGCCAGCACTTCGAAGTTCGCTGCATTTTCAATACCAGGAACTTCCATTCGATAATGAGCTCCACCTTCAAATGTTATTTTTGAAGAAGGCATATCGTGAAGATCTTTCAATGGAAAATTTGTTTTTTCCTGGATATATTTTTCAATGGCTTTCATTGTCATGAGTCATTTCCTCCTTAAATTTGGGTTGTTGGTTTATTCAAACTCTTTAAAGAGCTTTTCGAATTCTTCGATGGGATCCGTGATGTGATATACATATTCGTCGGATGGGAAAACGCCTTCTTTCACATCTTTGATGTATTCTTTGTAAGCGTTGGTTTCTATTTCGGCCACTTCGGCATACTTCTTCACGAATTTCGGGGTGAAGGCCTGGAATTTACCGACCATGTCACTGCTGATCAGCAGCTGTCCGTCGCAAGCGCCGGCTCCGATGGAATATACCGGAATATCCAGTTTCTTGGTGATGAATTCCGTCAGTTCAGGTGGCACGGCTTCCACCAAGAGGGCAAAGGCGCCGGCTTCCTGCACAGCCAAAGCGTCTTCGATGACGCCTCGGGCGTTGTCTACGGTTCTTCCCTGGGCTTTAAAGCCTCCTAATTGTCCGGAGCTTTGCGGGGTTAAACCAATATGGCCGATAACGGGAATTCCTGCATCGCTGATGGCTCTGATGCGGCTTTTTACCCGAACGCCACCTTCCAGCTTGATGCAGTCGGTGTCGGCTTCCTTCATGAAACGAACCGCATTATTAACGGCTTGCTCATCGGACGCCTGATAGGATCCGAAGGGCATGTCGCCGATGATCCATGTGTTGGGCGCGCCTCTTCTTACGGCTTGGCAGTGGGAGATGCAATCTTCCATGGTTACCGGAATCGTGCCTTTGTATCCTAAAGTAACCATTCCCAGAGAGTCGCCTACCAGCAGCATGTCCATGCCGGCTGCTTCCGCAAACATAGCGGTGGGGTAATCATAAGCGGTGATCCATGCCACCTGCTCGCCTGCTTTCTTCATCTTCATCAGATCAAGAATACTTTTCTTTTTTGCCATT
>SLLE01000152.1 GCA_007134225.1 Tindallia sp. | reverse complement strand
TTTCAACGAAAATGCAAGGCAAATTTGAAAGGGGTTTTAACGTGCGTTTTAGCAAGAAAAGTATAATCATGGTGATCCTATTACTGACAGTTGCGTTGGCGGCATGCGGAGGGCCGGCAGATGAACCGGAGAATGGTGACGAGGAAACACTTGGTCAGGAAACAGGCGAACCGGTTGCATTGGTAAATGGTGAGAGTATTGACGAAGGATTTTTCCAACGACAATTGGACCGTTCCATAGCTATGAATGAACAGCAAGGGAGGGTATTAGAAGGCGAAGAAGGCGATGCCATGAAGGAACAGATGAAAGAACAGCTGATTCAGCAATTGATTGAGCAGGAAGTGCTCTACCAGGAGGCAGAAGCCCAGGGAATCGAAGTAACGGACGACGAAGTCGCAGGTGAAATCGAAATGGTGAAAAACCAGTTCGAAACAGAAGAACAATATCAAGAAGCGCTGGAAATAAATCAGTTTACCGAAGAAGAATTCGAAAGCATGCTGACGGTTGAATTGACGGTAGATGCTTTTATGGAACAGAACCTTCCTGATGTGACTGTTGAAGAAAATGAACTGAGAGAATACTACACCATGTACGAACAACAGTATGAAGCTCAGATGGAAGCCATGGAACAAGAAGGACAAGAACTTTCTGAAGAGGAATTGGCAATGATGGAATTGCCTCCTTACGAAGAAATGAAAGAAGAACTGCGTCAGCAGCTGACCATGGAAAAGCAGCAAGAGCATCAAATGGCGTTGGTTGACGAACTGATGGAAGAGTACGATATCGAAATATTGATATAATAAGGAAGACTTAGATCAGCCCCCGTGAATACGGGGGCTTTTTAGATTGACATGGCAATTGGAATGAAGGTAAAATCAAGGGCAGAGGTAATTTTAAAAGGAGGGCTTACAATGAGCTCTAAGCGAAAATCCATTGGCGTGATCATCAATCCCATTGCAGGATTGGGCGGAAGAGTTGGATTAAAAGGCAGCGACGGACCAGAAATTGTTGAAAAGGCGCTGGCGATGGGAGCGGAGCCAGAATCTTCTATTAGAACTGGTTATGCGTTGGCTCAGCTAAAAGCGATTAAAGAAGAGGTTGATTTTTATACATACGGTGGCGATATGGGAGAACACCAGCTGGAAGAGCTGGGGTTTGAGGCAAAGGTGGTTGGATGGCCGGAAGGCGAACGCACCACTGCAGAGGATACCATGAAAGCAGCAAAAGCGATGAAAGAAGCTGAGGTAGACTTGATTTTGTTTGCTGGTGGTGATGGAACTGCAAGAAATATTTATGAGGCCATTGGCGACAGCGTTCCGGTGGTGGGCATTCCGGCCGGTGTTAAAATTCACTCCGCTGTTTATGCCACCAATGCCAGAAACGCAGGATTGGCGGCTAAGGACTATCTTGAAGGCAATGCAGAGGGTTTTAAACTCTCTGAAGTTATGGATATTGACGAAGAAATATTTCGGCAGGGACGTCTCAGTGCCAAGCTATATGGATATCTCCAAATACCAGAGGCGGGAAATCGGATGCAAAACACCAAATCCAGTGCGCCGTCGGAACATGAAGAGTTAATGGGAGTGGTGGATCATATTGTTTCGAGAATGGAGGAGGATACCCTCTATATCATTGGTCCCGGAAGCACGACCCGAGCCATTATGGAAGCCATGGACCTGGAAGGGTCATTGCTGGGTGTTGACCTTGTTAAGAATGGAGAGCTGGTGGATTCGGATGTCTCCGAAAAAGCGATATGGGACCAGATTCAACGTTCAGGGGGTAATGTAAAAATTATCGTGACGATTATAGGAGGACAGGGCAACCTTTTTGGACGAGGAAACCAGCAGATTAGCCCGCGTGTTATACGATACGTTGGAAAGAAAAACATCATCGTAGCGGCAACGGGCTCCAAACTACTTTCTCTGCAAGGAGAGGCTCTATTGGTAGATACTGGAGATGAAGCCTTGGATGAGGAATTGAGTGGATACATTGAAGTGGTAAAAGGATATGCCTTTACGGCCAGTTATCCAGTCACTAATTAATCCGATGACTACCACCGCTAAGACTCCCTCTCCTACAAGAGGGAGATAAGCGGTGCTACGTCCCTAGGTGAAAAAACTAAGTATCTGCCACCAAATGATACATTTGGGCCATCTACTTATGGATAACGCATTCTAACCTTCAGATGGAGTTAAAACTCCACCTGAAGCTAAAAATCCTGTTTATAAGAGCCCAGCCTGTTCATCGGCAGAGCTCTTAGGCATTATCAAGCAAATAACTGGTCCATTCACAAAAACTAAAAATTTTGACCACGAATCAATTTGACTAATTTATTTTTTGCGTTCATATTCTCCAATGAGTCGATTCATTCCCAGCACATGGGGTTCGATTTTTTCGAAGAGTTCCCACAAAGAAAGGCCGGGGGCCAGGCTTAATTCCTGATCCAAAGCAAAAATCATAAAGTAATAATAATGTGGACCATGTCCTTCCGGAGGCATGGGACCCATGTACCCTTCTTCCTGAAAATCGTTAATGCCTGTGGTATAAATGGCAACCCCTTCAGGAAGGCTGGTAACGGATTCCGGTATGTTGTAGAGAACCCAGTGTACAA
The DNA here is from genome assembly GCA_007134225.1 of Tindallia sp. Classification (GTDB taxonomy): domain Bacteria; phylum Bacillota; class Clostridia; order Peptostreptococcales; family Tindalliaceae; genus Tindallia. Next base: position 26,721 of record SLLE01000152.1, on the reverse strand, counting down.
ATCCGTAATTAGACGATTCAATTTTTGGTGCATCCGGGTCATGGCATACTACGGCAAAAGATTTGGTGCCTTCAGGAACATTTGTCCATTCCAGAGAAGGTGAAATATCAATACCCTCTCCTGTGTGCTTTTGTGGAATCTTCCCGCCAAATTCAAAAGCACTGCTTTTAAGTTTCAAATCGGATAATGCAAAAGCCATCTAAAATCACCCTTTCTGAAAAAATTGACGATTGACGATCGTTAACATTTGCATACATACTCATCATACCATAAGCTTCAGAGACGTTACAAGCGTTCTCTAATTCCAATTAAGGGAGCGTAAAATTAAAAATGTCCCAAGGGAAACAGAAGCACCTAAAGTAGTGCCCCAGAGCAGATCCACTACCGTTACCAACAGTGGCCAGTCTTTTAAGGTGGCCAGATTGGTCAGATCATAGGTGGCATAGGTAATAAACCCGAAAAAAGCTCCGGTAAACAGGGCCACTTTCCAGCTGTTCTGAGCCAGCGCAGGCTGGAGAACGAAGAAAACCATGCCGACAATGTAAAGAAGGTAAAATATGATGGCTGCCGGCCAGTTAACCCGAGGGCTTAGCAGAAAACCAATTTGATTTTGATAGAATCGCTGTGCAACAACGCCCAGCCAAACAAGGTCAATGGAAAAAAACACAGCCACTGCAATCAGATACACCCTTATCCAGTAGAACATTCAATGAATTCCTCCTTATTGAAATAAAGCGACATACATTTTGTATCCTTCTGATTCCAGTTCTTCAGCAGGAATAAAACGTAAGGCAGCTGAATTAATGCAGTAGCGAAGACCGGTAGGTTCTGGTCCGTCGTTAAATAAATGGCCCAAGTGTGAATCGGCATACCGACTTCGTACCTCTGTTCGAATCATTCCATAACTGGTATCCTGATACTCCCGGATATAACGATGATCTAAGGGCTGATTAAAGCTTGGCCATCCGCTTCCGGAACTGAATTGATCCAAAGAGCTGAACAAAGGCTCCCCGGAAACAATATCCACGTAGATACCATCTTTAAAGTGGTTATAGAACTCATTTTGAAAAGGTCTTTCCGTTCCGTGATTTTGTGTCACTTCATACTGCACTTCTGTCAGCATTTCCCGAAGCGCATCGTCATCCGGCTTTTCAAAATCACTCCAGGGGTTGTTGAAATCGATATTCGTCACATCGTCATTTTCACTTAACTCTTCCGCCATATCATCCTCGGAAGGCTGACGCGTTGTGCTAAACCAAAAACCTGCAACAGCCAACAGCAAAATTCCTAAAATTAATGTATATGGTTGTCCTTTCATCGTTACACCCACCATTCCTTTCTCATCTTCCAAAAATTTGCGCACCATTTTCTGAGGGTGATTCAATCAAGAAGTTCTGTTATAATAGGTCTGTTATGTTAGATACCCCCTAAAAGCGACTTTAAAATATAATTAATAAATATTATCAATTACGAAAGTGAGAAAGCCATCATGATGAAAAATATAGAGTTATATCTCGGATACACCGTGTTTTTTACTGTTGGGTTGGCCATTAACATCATTTTTGCATTATTGCCGGATATACGAGCTACTTTCCAGTTAAGTTATGCAGAAGCAGGCAATGTGATGGTGGTACTGCAGGTAGGATTTATTACAAGCCTGGCTTTGAGGACCAAGCTGCTCAACCATTTAGGAATGAGAAAACTGCTTCTGCTTGCATCGGTAATTTGGATGACAGGAATTGGATGTATTACATTGTCCGCAGTTAAATACTTTCTGTACTTGGGTGTTACCTTAAGCGGCTTTGCATACGGAACTTTTCAAAACCTATTTTCTGCCTATGTGGTAATGGCAAGTGATCGCGATAAAGGGAAGCGTATTTCGCTTATGAATGCATTTTTTGGCATTGGCTCCGTAGCCGCTCCTTTCTTTGCCAGTATCGCATTAGCCTTTGGGAACTGGAGAATCGGCTATGCGCCCATTGTCTTATCAATTGTCGGAATGACGATGGTTTTATTCAGCATCCGTTTTCTGCCGGTTTTTGAAGAAACTACAGGACATAAAAAAGCATTTCCCTTTGGACTAACCTTTATTTTTGTTGGTCTATTCGTTATTATATACCCCATGACAGAGTTTACCGCTGGATCCTGGTCCAGTGAATACTGGAGCGTACTGGGAGATACAAGTATGATTCCCTATAGCATGGTGACGGCATTTTTCTGGGTTTCTTTTACGCTGGGAAGGCTGGTGACAGGAAGAATTGCAGATCGTATCGGCGCAATGCCTTTTATGCTTCGCACCACATTGCTGTTTATGGCTGTATCAACTCTGTGGTTATTAATTGATCATCCGTTGATTGCCCTTTTGAGCTTGGTGGGAATTGGTTTTACCCTGGCAGGCATGTTTCCCATCTTTTTGATTCAGGCCGGCGAATTCTTTCCCAGGCATATTGGAACCATTACATCCTGGTTTTTTTTCTTCCTGTCCATTGGAGGAATGGGTTCACAGAAGCTTGTGGGAGAAATGGCGGAGACTTTTGGTATTGGTGTATTGCCTCCCATTTTTTTTACTTCGTCCTTTTTGCTAATGGCCGTACTATTATTGTTGAATCGTGAACGAAAAAAAATGTACGAATAAGCAAACCCCTCATGTCAACAAATGAACGTGAGGGGTTTGCTGGATCTTTATTATTGAAAGAAACTCAAAAAGCTCATAGCGGCTGTTTTCTGCTTTGTTGTTATTGGTAGAAGAAGGCAGCGCTGCCAGGCTTCTTTAATTAAATCCTGTTTTCCGCTTCTAATACCCGTGGCGCACCACATGGAAAAATGTTCACAGTTGTTGTGCTTTACTCGATATCCATCAAAATCGCTATTCAGAAATGACTCCGCTCGTTGGGCAACTTCTTCCGGCGGAAAGGCAAGTTGAATACTATGGTCTATCTGGACGATACCGTCTTTGGAAAACTCCGATAAAGAGCAAATATTGATCCTTGCTTCCCGTATTTTTAAGACACTCTCACAATAAAAGTGAACTACTTTATTATTCCCTATATCAATGCCATAATGTCGATACTTCATCATTCGAAAAACTAAATGATCCAGCCAACAGCTATTCGGGCCCTTTCGACAGTCAATGGATTTTAATCCTAAAGGGTTTCGTTCAACAAAGATCACACTGCCTCGCATTCGTTCACTTCCTTCAATTTAATATGAAATTGTCAAAGATTTTGTAAACTAATTATATACGCTGTTGGTAACTTTTACCAGCTTTTTTTTCAGGTGTTTTTCTTTGTGGGCAGTTCAGCGGAGATGAGCTTCTGGAGTTGACTCGCAATCGTGTCTGCTTCAGGATCATTTAAATTATCCAACCATTCTTTATAGTCACCCCAGCATTGAAACTGATCTAAATAGCGATTAAAGAGAATTGTCTCCAAGTTACGTCTAATTCGATGCAACTGTGGATTTTTATAGTTTTCTGAACTTTTTACCATCATGGATAAGGTGAGGGTGAGAGCCCGTCCGGTTTTGCTTGAATCAAATACGTCGTGGATTTCATCATCGCTTGGCTTTACAGGCATAATGTCATGGTTTTCCTGAGCCATCCCTTGTTGAATTAATTCCTTTGTGTAGTTGATGAGGCATTCGTTTCCAATGCATTGCTGACAATGTCCATCCATTAGGCAAATTTTCTTAACGGAATCATTGATCTGAAGATAGTATTCATGCAGTTCTCGTGCACGGCGTTTGAAGGCAGTTTCCAATCCTTTTTTTCTCTGATCCAGCATTATTTTGATCCAAATCCAGGAAGGAAACCCAGTGACAGCGACAAAAAGAGATATGGTAAAAGTGTTTACATACTGAGAGGGAAGCGTTTGAATCAATCTGGTAATGCCAAAGAGAAGAAAAACAGAGGCTGCAATTAATCGTATCATAAATTCAGGCACCTTGTCTCCCAGCTTTCGGCCTACGATAATCCCAATGCTTCCGGTCAAAAGCATTCCACTAATCGTGCCGGCTAGAATAATCAATGGATAGGTGGCATTGACGGCTAGTGTAATGGTGGTTAACTGAGTTTTGTCCCCAAGCTCGCCAATAAAAAAAGCAATAGCGACCGTAAACACAGGTCCATAACCGGAAGTGGCTTCCTCTGCATCGCCAGCGTCTTTATTTGGTTTTAGTGTCCAGAGAGCAAACCCCACAAAAGCAAAGCCTGCGACCACTTGTATGGTATTAATCGGGATAATGGATGAGAGCAGACTCCCTAAAGCAACTGCCATCCCATGGTTTAAAAGAACACCCAGGAAAATGCCTGTTAATACTTTTTTCATAGAGTACTGAGTTGCAAAAGCCATGGCCAATATTTGAGTTTTATCACCCATTTCGGCAATGAATATTAAGAAAAAAGCGGTTAAATATTCCTGAATCAAAATAATACCTCCTGAAATTGGTTCTTAGGTGCGTTTTAACATTGTTTGTATTCTATCATATTACGGAGTTTAATCGGAGATTAATTTCGAATTCTGCAATGGGGAAACTGTGGTCTCATTCTTTGATTAACAGACCATAAAAGTGGTATATAATGGTCATAAGCTTATAAAATTATCGTTTTTAGGAAGGAGCTTTAATATGAGAATAGCTTCGCTGCAAAAGAGAAAATTGGTGACACTAATAGCTTTTCTAATGGCTACGATTTTGATACTGTCGGGTTGCGGTGGTGGACCGGAGGAAGTGCCGGAAGAAGAATCGGTATCAGAAGCACCGGCTGAAGAAACAACAGCAGAGGAAGAATTACCGACGTTTACCATGGAAGAAATTGAAGCCTTTGATGGTCAGGATGGCAACCCGGCATATGTGGTGGTGGATGGGCTGGTTTATGACGTTACTGAATCAGGAATGTGGAGTGGCGGCGTTCACCAGGGACAATTTCAGGCTGGACAGGACTTAACGGAAGAAATTATGGAAGAATCGCCCCATGGAACCGGAGTGCTGAATCGAATGGAGATCGTTGGGCAGATTGCAGAATAAAGAAAAAGAAAAGGAACATAATCCAATTCAAGAAGTCAGCCGTTGCTTCGGTTGACTTTTCTTGTATCCGTCAGGAGGTGAGAGGGTGGAAGTAAATGGAAAATATATTCGTGAGGAACATGCAAGAAAGCATATGAAACCAATCGATCAGATCAATGGCTTTGACGTGCGGCCGGGGCTCTTTGATGAAAATGGAACCGTTGTTATTCCAGGTGGTGTCAGTTTCACGATCCTTTCCCAGGAAGCGACATCGATGGAGTTAATCCTATTTAAACGAGAAGCAGAAGAACCATACGCCGTGCTTCCTTTTCCGGAAACGTATCGGGTCGGAAATGTTTATTCGATGATCGTTTTCGGCCTTGATATTGAAGAATTTGAGTATGCCTATAGGGCAGATGGTCCCTGGGATCCGGAAAACGGATTGATTTTTGACAAAAACAAATACCTGTTGGATCCATACGCCAGGGCGGTTACGGGTCAGAGCTCTTGGGGGGAAAAACCTTCCTATGGACAGCAGTACCGGGCCAGAGTAGTCACCAGTGATTTTGACTGGGGTAGTTCCAAGCAGCCCTACATTCCAATGGAAGATCTAATCATTTACGAATTGCATGTACGTGGATTTACGAAGGATGAATCCTCTGGAGTGAAACACAAAGGAACCTTTGCAGGCCTGATGGAGAAAATTTCCTATTTACTTCAACTTGGTGTGAATGCTGTGGAATTAATGCCGATTTTCGAGTTTGACGAAATGCTCGACCAACGGGAAGTGGATGGAAAAATCCTATATGATTATTGGGGATATAACCCTCTTTGCTTCTTTGCGCCCAATACGGCATACACTGCCAACATTGAATACAACCGTGAAGGAAAAGAGCTGAAAACCCTTATCAAAAAGCTGAACGAGAATGGGATCGAAGTATTCTTAGATGTTGTTTTCAACCATACAGCAGAAGGTAATGAGAAAGGTCCCTATATTTCTTTCAAGGGTTTTGACAATCAGATTTATTATATGCTGACCCCGGATGGTAAATACTATAATTTCAGTGGATGTGGCAACACACTGAATTGTAATCATCCCATAGTTCAGCGAATGATTCTGGATTGCCTTCGTTACTGGGTCATTGAATATAGGGTGGATGGATTTCGTTTTGACCTGGCATCTATATTAGGGCGGAATGAGGATGGTTCTCCCATGTCAAATCCGCCATTATTGCAGAATCTGGCTTTTGATCCAATTTTAGCGAAAGTTAAGCTTATTGCTGAAGCTTGGGATGCAGCAGGTCTCTACCAGGTGGGCAGTTTTCCTTCCTGGAACCGATGGTCGGAGTGGAATGGAAGGTATCGGGATGACTTGCGCCAGTTCCTAAAAAGTGATCCGGGATTGGCACAAATTGCCGCCAATCGTATGAGTGGGTCCCAGGATTTATACGGGCCGGAAGATTGCAGTTCCAATGCATCTGTAAATTTCATCACTTGCCATGACGGTTTTACCCTCCATGACCTCTATGCTTACAACGAAAAGCACAACGAAGCCAATGGCTGGGACAATACAGACGGAGAAAAGCATAATCACAGCTGGAACTGTGGTGTAGAGGGCGAAACCAGAGATGAGTCTATCCTGGAACTCAGGAAGAAAATGATGAAAAATGCCATGACTACCTTGCTCACGAGTCATGGAACGCCAATGCTACGGGCAGGTGACGAATTTGCCAATACCCAATCTGGCAATAACAATGCTTATTGCCAGGACAATGAGATTTCCTGGTTGAATTGGGAGCAACTGGAAGAAAACCAGGAGTTATTCCAGTATGTCAGCAGCCTCATTCTGCTGAGAAAAAACCATCCGGTGCTAAGAGGATGTGGTAAGCCTGCACATTGTGGATTGCCGACAGTCAGCAAACATGGGTTGGCCCCGTGGTATTTGGAACCATCCGGAGAGACGCATGTATTGGGGATGATGTATGCTGGAAGAAATAAATCAGATACGGAAGACGAAATCATCTATGTCTCAGTGAATACGCATTGGGAAGCGCAGAAGGTAACATTGCCGGAGCTGCCACGTGGGATGAGCTGGCGATGTCTGGCGGATACGTCAGGAGAAATGATCGATTATGTAGTGCTGGCGCCGGAAAAAATGCCGGAGATTGGCAGTATAATAACATTGATGCCCAGATCTGTGGTGGTGTTAAAGGGAGGTGACTAAAATGCTTTGAAACCCTAAGGTCAGTTTATCGCTGTTAGCGGTTCTTATTGTTTATATGCTGGTTCGCAGGTTTATTGGTTAAGATTCCGTGTCAATGAGTATTGTGCTTTGGGGGGGATTTAGGTTGGGTTATTTTGTATTTGTTGTGTTGATTGCATTTGGAGTTTATATGTATTGGGGAGATAAGAAAAAATGGAGAAGGATCGATGCAGCGGGTCAATGGGACAGGGAAGCACTTCAGGAAAAATACGCCCATTTGAAAACCAATGGAATTCAATGCCGCCTACAGATTTCCGGCAAAGGGAGTGCGGAGTTCTGCAAGGCGACATCGGATCCCAAAAGCATAAATAATGTTACGCTGCAAGTTAAGAAAAAAGACTTTGAAAAGTCAAAAAGGTTGCTGGAAAAACTTGAAAATACAGCGGACTGATGGAAATAGCATATGGATTACAGGGACTCCTCTTTTCGGGAGGATCTGATTCCCATGATGCTTCCGCTCAGTCCAAGGAAAATGCTTAATCCAAGGATGAGAGCCGTCGTGTTTCGGACCAGCAGCTCCTGTGGAGGGAGTGGGATAAAAGGAATGGGAGTCACCAACTGAGCATAACCCAGACCAACGGTAAACCGTGTCAGAAGGCTTGCAACCAGCCCTCCGGCCAGGGTAAGAACCAGTCCGCTCAGGACAAAAGGTAAAGCAACAAAGAAGTTGGGGGCACCCAAAAGTAACAGCGTATTGATCTGCTGGCGGTTATGATAAATGCCCTGTCGGATGATATGGGAGATAATCACCAGGGTTGCAGTGCCAGCGGCCACGATGAATAATGTTCCTAAAAAACGCTGCAATGCAGAAATGTTACGAATTTGATCCAGCACCTCCTGATGATCCCGGACATAGCGAACATCTTCATAGGCGGATACAGATTCTTTTACGGTTTCAACCTGTTCAAAATCAACTTTTACTTCCACAAAAGATTCAAAAGGGTTTTCATCAAAATAGGTCAGCACTTCGGATTCTTCCCCCAAAATATTTTCCATACGCTCTAGAGCTTCGGCTTCCGTTACAACTCTGGAAGCTTGAATACCCTCGATTTCTAAAAATGATTCTGCCATCTCATAACGAGATGAATCATCCGCTTCTTCTGAAAGGAATACATTGATTTCCGCTTCCTGTTGAAGGACTTCTACCATTTCCGTACTGATAAGCCAAGTGGAGACCACCAGTGACAGGAGAAAGAATGCCAGTGTAATACTGAGCAAGGAAAGGATGTTTGATAGTTTGTTAAGCTTTAAAATGGTAAAGGTTTCCTTGAAAAAATACCCTATATTGGCCGTTATCGCTTTCATATCAGAATTCCTCCATGGATTTTGCCTCTAGTTGGCCAGCTGCGATCTGAATGAACTGATCAACCAATTTTGAATCGATCAAATGAGTGGCGTGGGTCGTAATGATGACGCTGGTATTTTCTTGTCTCAGTGAATTAAGCAACTCCAATATATTAATGGCATTTTTCCGGTCAAGGTTTCCGGTAGGTTCGTCTGCGATGATTAATGAAGGTCTTCGAACAATGGCTCTTGCAATGGCAACTCGCTGTTTTTCACCCCAGGACAAGTTTTCGGCATAAGAAAGAATCTTATGACTGAGCTTAACCTTTTCCAAAGCATCTGTTGCCAGTGTTTTCCATTGTTGCTTAGGGATTGGTAAAAATCGCATTCCGAGGATCACATTATCCAGCACCGTTCTACCGTTGATGAGTTTCAGCTCCTGAAAAACCGGCCCCATGTATTGTCTCAAAAACATACGGTTTTTAACATCGATCCGGTTCATGGAATGAGACAGCACTTCCAACTGACCAGCGGTGGGCTTTTCTATTCCCATTAAAAGTTTAATCAGGCTGGTTTTTCCGGAGCCGCTGGGGCCTGTGATGTAGACTAATTCGCCAGCTTTTATATGCAAATTAATTTCATTTAGCGCAATGGTTCCATCCGGGTACTGCAAGGAAAGATTTTTTGCGGTTATCATTGATTTTGCTCCTTTTCTAAAAAAGTGATATACGACTGATCAGCTCCAATTCACCGTCCAAAATGTTGACTTCACGCAACCTGGTGCCTTCAAGAGCGATTTTTAGGTCCAGTTTCAGCACACCTTCGCTGAAAAGATTCTCAATGGAATCGTCGGTTAAATTCATTCCATAGAAAGTGCCTTCCTCCGGAACGAACAGGAGATAGCGTTCATTTTGAACCTGGAAAGTACCGGTAAGTTCAAATTCTCTGGCAGGCATCAGAATCACCACCTGATCAGGCCTGAAACGAAGGCTTACATCTGCTAAACTTGTTGCACCATGAAGTGCTTCGTTAAAGGCTTCTTCCTGAATGGTTCCCCGGATGGTTGGAATCCCGAACTGAATGGTAATGGCATCTTCAGGAAGGTTGCCGGTTTCCATCATATGCATAAATTCTTCAACAAAGGTTGAAAAAACGTGGCTAACTTCGCGCCAAGCTTCGTTCATTTCTTCCAGCCGTTCTTCGTAGTGACTTCTTTCATCCTGCAGTGTCTGCAATCGTTCTTCTAATTCGTTTTCCAAAGCTCTGCTTTCCTGAATGATATTCTGAAGATGACTGATCTGTTCTTCCATGTCGACGATTAATTGCTGTAAGCGATCCTGTTCAGCGACTAATGTTTCCTGATGGTACGCCACTTCATCCAGAAGTGCAGCGGTGTTTCGGGTAAGGTCTCTTAATAAGTTAATCCGCTGAATCAGATCACTGAAGCTGTCGGCGGCAAAAATAATCTCCAGGTAAGATCCCGGTCCCCGGCGCTGATAGCTTCGAAGAACATGGCCCAAGGTGTTTTTTTGCGTATCAAAACGCTGTTGCTGTTGTTCTATTTCCAGTTGAAGCGAATGAACCGCTTCCTCGGTTTCAATTAAATCCGATTCCAGCTGTGCCTGTTGTCGGCTCACAGAATCAATCTCCTGCCGGAGGGTAAAAAGTTCATTCATCACATCCAATTCTTCTTCTGAAAGGCTTTCTACCTGCTGTTCCAGGTTGATGGGTAATTCTCCTGGCACGATGGCCTGAGTGACAGAGAAGGTGATAAAAAACAGCGTCAACAGAACTGGCAGCAGCATAGAATAAGGTCTGGTTATTGATATATTGGTTTTTGACATGGATTCACCTACTTCAAGTAATTTTGTGACTTTTGATGTATGGGTTATTATATTTATTATATCAGAATCAAACCAAAAGGACTTTATATTGTGAAAAAAACAAATTCATCATATAATGAAAGAAAGCTACTGATCAGGTGAGATGCTTGGAAAGGATGGATGCATCATGACTACGGCAGACCATGTTTGTTTCGGGTGTATGTCTGAACGAACAGAGGATAAAATATGCCCCGTATGCGGGTGGGAGCACGGTTCAGGTCCCTTATCGCATATGCATTTAAAACCGGGCATTATTCTACAGGGAAAATACCTGATTGGAAGAGCTTTAGGACAGGGTGGTTTTGGAGTTACGTACCTGGCGCTAGATCTGAATTTGGATATAAAACTGGCGATTAAGGAATACCTACCCCAAGACCTGGCGTCAAGAAGTCAGGGGCATACAGACATATCTGTACACTCCGGCACATTAGACAGCCATTACCATGACGGATTGGAACGCTTCTTACAAGAAGCCAAAACCCTGGCACGATTTGAAGGCCATCCCAACATTGTTTCCGTGAGAGACTTTTTCAAAGCCAATGCTACGGCTTACTTTGTCATGAGCTATATTGAGGGAATTACCTTAAAGGATTTTGTCAAAGATAAGGGTGAAAAGATTCCTGTAGATCAGGCGATAAACATTATGATGCCGGTGCTGGAAGCATTAAAGGAAGTTCATAAGTACAATGTTTTACATCGGGATATCAGCCCGGACAATATTTTTATGACGTCAAAAGGACGTGTAATTCTCATCGATTTCGGAGCGGCCCGTCAGGAAGTGAAAGACAAGGGCAGGAGTATGTCCATCATTATGAAGCCAGGCTTCACTCCGGAAGAACAGTATCGCTCCAAAGGCCAGCAGGGTCCCTGGACAGACATTTATGCAACCGGAGCCACATTGTACCGGGCTATTACCGGGCAAATGCCGCCAGAGTCTCTGGACAGACTGGTGGAAGATGATCTGATGCCTCCGTCTTCTTTGGGTGTTTCTATTGATTCACAAATTGAAAAGGCATTGTTGAAATCAATTGGGGTGATGGCGAAAGACCGTTTTCAGTCAGCGGAAGAATTTCAGCATGCCCTGGTGGAAGGAATGACTGATGAGCCACGGGAAGAAGAGGCGATGGAATCCCTGGCTCAGGAAATATCGGAGCCACCGGTTTCTGTTCCAGTTACACCGCTACCACCACCTTCTCCACCACCGGCATCCTACCAGTCAGTGACACCGCAAAATGCTTCCTATTCAGACAATGAGCCAAGATCAAACAATAATCGAAAAATGATCATGGGAATTGGTGCGGTTTTAACAGGGTTACTATTGGTCATGCTGGTGATTTTTGGGATGGGAGACTCCGATCAGCCTCCGAATAATGAAAACAGCCAAGCTGTTGTGCAAGTAACCGATAGCGCTGCAGCTGACCAGAATCAGAATGAAGCGGAAGGGCAAGGTGCGGACCTTGAAGTACTGGAGAACGAACCAGAGGAACAGCAGATTGCATATGATTTGAATCAGGTGATTAGACAGTCCGGCCATACTGATCTGTTTGGAGTCAGTGAACAAGCTTTGTTCAACATGTATGGACAGCCCTTTAACTCTTTTTACTGGGAAGGCGGTTTGTTCTACGAATATCAGGATTTTTATGCTATGGTGGATGAATACACTCGTGATCGGATGGTTACCGTTATAGGATTGAGAGAATTGCCGGGGTTGCCTGTTAACGCTTCTTTTGATGAAGTGAAACGTGCTTATGGCGAGCCGGAATGGGATGAAGTTGGCACTTCCAACAATTCTCACCTGCTGCATTATGATGTTCATCAACAATATGCTGTTGTGTTTGAAGGGTTTTCAGAGCGAAAAGTAGATTTAATCACCATTCATCCATTGTATTTGGACTATGAGTATGATGATTTTGATCCAGGTTTTGAAGATGAATTTGATGATTATGATCAGGCCTTGGCAGAACTGTATGATCTGGGTTATCAGCTTTGGCAAACCTGGGTATACGTATACCATGGAACAAAGGTATGGGATGAACCAAATTACTATTCCTCTACACTGGGTGAAATTACACGTGAAGGAGATTTTTACGTAACGGATTATGAAGTAGACCTTGATTATAACTTATGGCTGCAGTTTGAATTGATTGACGAAAATGATAATTATGTCTACGGATGGGTTCCTTACTAAACACAAATTTTTTATAAAAAAGGAGGTATTATGATGAGTCCGGACCAGAACAATCTGGATACGGAAAAGAAAGAACAAGAAAAAAAACAGGAAGCAGAAAGAAAGCGGGACAGGAAACTTGAAGAGCGTAACTTTACGAAATTTGGATTAAACTCAAATCCAGTGGTCTCTCTCTCCAGCGGTTTGTTCATTCTTATTTTTTCCGGATACGCTCTTTTTAACCTGGAACAAGCCAATCAAGTGCTGCTATGGCTAAATGAAGCCATTGTGACTCGGTTTGACTGGCTTTTTATCATGGGCAGCAACTTTTTTGTATTGGTATGTTTGTATTTAGCGCTCTCCAAACTGGGTAATGTGCGCATTGGTGGCGTGGACAGCAAACCGGAGTTTTCTAATTTTGCCTGGTATTCAATGCTGATATCCGCCGGTATGGGCATTGGCTTAATGTTTTGGGCGGTTGGTGAGCCACTGACACACTTTGTGGAATCACCTCCTATTTTTGAAGGTGCTGACCCGGCTGTATCAGCCATGGCTGCAACCTTTTTTCACTGGGGATTTCACCCCTGGGGTATTTATGCATTGCTGGCGCTTGGACTGGCCTATTTCGCCTATAGCAAGAAACTGCCCTTATCGCTGCGTTCTGTTTTTCATCCTTTTTTTGGAGAGAAAATCTATGGATGGCGCGGCGATTTGGTAGATACCTTTGCGGTGCTGGCAACTATGTTTGGTTTGGCTACCTCTTTAGGATTGGGAACACAACAAATTAACAGTGGACTTGATTATATCCTGGGAATTGGATTCAATGTCTACATACAAGTTGTTCTGATTTTAATCATTACCCTCTTTGCAGCCGTATCTGTCATGGCTGGTATTGATAAAGGCGTACGGCGGTTGTCACAGTTGAATATTGGTATGGCGGGCGTTTTTATGCTGTTGATTTTTCTGCTGGGCCCCACCGGCTATCTGCTACGACTTTTCTCCAGCTCCGTGGGTGTCTATTTCAGCAATATCATTCAATATGCCTCTCATGTGGCAGTGGATGAAGGAACAGCATGGCAGGGTGACTGGACTATTTTTTATTTAGCCTGGTGGATTTCCTGGTCGCCTTTTGTCGGCATGTTTATTGCCCGTATCTCCAAAGGAAGAACCGTTCGGGAGTTTATTCTGGGTGTATTGTTGATTCCTTCATTAATTTCTTTCTTTTGGTTGACGGTATTTGGAGGAAGTGCCATGGTCTTCAATGAAGAGGCTGGTGGTGCATTGTTTGCGACGGTTCAGGATAACTATCCGGTAGCTCTTTTTGAATTAATCGATCTGATTCAGATGCCGTTCATGGCGGAAGCTATGCGGATTGGAATGTTTATTTTGGTAACGGCTTTGGTGGTTTCCTACTTCGTTACCTCATCGGACTCCGGTTCCTTGGTGGTGGATAAACTCACCTCCGGTGGCGTAATGAATTCACCAAGGCATCAGCGGCTATTCTGGGCACTGTTGGAAGGTCTTCTGGCTGCCACATTACTGCTAATTGGAGGAGAAATGGCTCTTATGGCTCTTCAGACAGCGGTCATCAGTGCTGGGTTGCCTTTGGCAATCATTTTGATGGTGATGAGCGTATCCTTGGTGAAAGGAATTCGGGAAACGCATGAGAAGCAAAAGGGAATACTTGATTTAAGGGAATTTAAGAAGCTGAGCATGAAGAAAAGATGAGGCTTGTTGGCCTCGTCTTGAATGCAGAAGATTATTTGTATAAATAAAGTACTCCCATGGCTCCTGGCCCTAAATGTGAGCCGATCACAGGACCCAACTCGGATAAAAAGACGTCGGCATCGGGAAACTTTTTTTCCACCTGTTGGCGCAGAATCTCTGCCTCACTCTGAGCCATGGCGTGGGCGATATGAATGGTAAAAGCTGTCGGAGGAATAGTCTTCACCATTTCGCTAATGGCTTTTTTCATACCCCTTGCTTTGGATACCGGTTGTACCGTTCCATCAATGAGTCCCAAAACCGGCTTGATATTCAGAAGTTTGCCAATAAAAGCACCGGTCCCGGAAAGCCTTCCGCCTTTCTTTAAGTAATCCAGCGTGCTGACGGTAAGGCGAACACCTGACTTGTTTTTTTGATCTTCGATATGCGAAACAATTTCCTGGAGGCCTTTCCCTTCCGAAGCCATGCTAACGGCAATTTCCACCAATGCCTTTAAATTTCCTGCAGTGGTTTGAGAGTCAATGACTGATATTTTCTCCTTTGCATCGCATAATTCCTTTGCTGTTTGAGCACTCTGGTAGGTGCCGCTGATGCCGGAAGAAATCGTTATCACAATGATTTCTTGACCCTCCGCAATCAGCTTCTCGTAGGTTTCCAGAAATTCACCTGCCGAAGGCTGAGAAGTGGTTGGAAAAACGGAGCTGGAGCTTAACTTTTCGTAAAAAGGTCTAAAAGTTCCCGGCAGCCCCTCTTTTTCGATGGTTCCGTCAAAATGAACGGAGAGGGGAACAACGGTGACTGGATGGTTCTCAATAAAGTTATTTTCAAGATAAGCAGTACTGTCTGTGATGATGGAAATTTTTGGCATTTAGAACACTCCTTCGAAAACATCTTTATTAATATAATACCAGGTATCAATAGCAGCTGTCAATGCCAGGTTAATTTAAAACATATCGAATGAGACTGCTTATTGAGTCAAAAAATGGGCATATTCAGAATATATACTAAATTTAAAAGAAAGAAGATGATTAAAATGAAAAAAAACTCTGTCTTTTTATTGGTGATCTTGTTGGTTTTCAGCATGATGCTATGGTCCTGTGGTGGCAGTGAGCCGGTAGAGCAGCCGGAAGAAGGGGCGGAAACAACAACGGAAGATGTGTCAAATGAAGCTGAAGAAACAGAAGAAGAGTCAGTAGCTCAAAGTGGTGATGAGATTACGGAAAATCAATTAGCTTCACTATTTGGAAAAGGACAGGAATTAACAGAAGTCTATTATGAAATGGAAGTAACAAGTCCGGGCTTTGATACAACAAGAGGAAAAATCTGGCTTAAAGGAGATCGTATGAAAAGCGAGAGTCAGATGATGGGCGAAAACTTTGTCATGATTTATGATGTGGATGCCATTTATATGTTGGAACCGGCAGATAAAACAGCTGTTAAAATGCCGATGGAAATGGGAATAGATGAGATGATGGACCCTATTACCGTGGGCGAGGTAACGGAAGACATGGATGAAGAAACACTGGAATACCTGGGCAGGGAAGAATACGAAGGAATACTCTGTCATGTGGTGTTAAGCACGGATCAAGAATATGACATTCAGACAAAAATGTGGTTACATCCGGATTATGGCTTCCCAATGAAAGTGGAAGGACTTAGCGACGATCCGGAAGAACAGTACGTAATGAAGATAAGCAACTTTGAAGTTGGAAATGTATCCGACAGCGTTTTTCAAATTCCATCGGATTATGAAATTGTGGACATGGCGGAAATGTTTCAATAACCAACTAATGATCCCGAAAAGCTGATAACGATGCATGTCAGCTTTTTTTTTGGATGAAACTGTTCAACCATTGATTTTTATTATATGATAGAAACAGATTGAAAAAGTCGACACGCATCAGTATACATGACAAAGGGATAGGAGACGATCAAATGAAGTATATCAGCACCAGATCCGGGAAAAACCAAGGTACAGGGATCACATCAGCCAAAGCAGTGATAAAAGGGATTGCAGAAGATAAAGGGCTATATGTGCCGGAGCAGATTCCAAAACTGGAAGAGAAGCCAGAAGCATTGCTTCACATGAATTATCGTGAAATAGCAAACATTGTTCTTTCACATTTTCTTACGGATTATTCCTGGGATGAACTGAAAAAATGCGTCGATAGCTCCTATGACAGTAAATTTGAAGTAGAAGAAATTGTACCTCTGGTTCCTGCCGGAGATGCCTTTTTTCTGGAGTTATTTCACGGGAGAACCTCGGCTTTTAAAGACATAGCGCTGTCTATTCTGCCTCATCTGCTTACGACAGCCATGGAAAAAGAGAAGGAAGATAAAAAAATTGCCATCCTGACCGCTACTTCCGGGGATACTGGAAAAGCGGCCCTGGAGGGCTTTTCCGATGTAAAAAGAACGGATATTATCGTATTTTATCCTCATATAGGGGTTAGCCAGGTGCAGGAACGTCAGATGACAACGCAGGAAGGCCATAACACGCATGTGTTTGGTATCAAGGGCAATTTTGATGATGCTCAGACCGCCGTGAAGAAAATTTTCAACGGTGAAGAACTGGCAAAAAAAGTGGCAGAAAAGGGTTATAAATTTTCATCGGCAAATTCTATTAATATTGGTCGACTGATTCCGCAGGTGGCCTATTATGTGTGGGCCTATGTGCAAATGATAAACAAGAGAAAAATTAATTTCGGCGAGTCGATCAACATCGTTGTGCCTACAGGTAACTTTGGTAATATCCTGGCGGCTTATTATGCAAGAGAAATGGGCATTCCAGTTCATAAACTGATTTGTGCTTCCAATCGCAACAAAGTGTTGACAGATTTTATTAATACTGGAATATACAACATAGAACGAAAATTTTATGTGACCAGTTCTCCATCCATGGATATTTTGATTTCCAGTAACCTGGAAAGGCTCATCTATCATCTTTCTGGTGGTAACGGGGTACAAATTGAAGCCTTGATGAAGCAATTGGACGAGAAGAAACAATACCAGGCAGACCAAAAGATAAGAAACGGACTTAAGGATTTTTATGCCGGTTATGCCACAGAGGAAGAAACAACGGCGGCTATCCGGGAAATGTATCAACAGCATGGATACCTGATGGATCCGCATACCGCCGTGGCATATAAAGTATACACCGACTATCGACAGGAAAGCGGTGATGAACGACCGACTATTCTGGCAGCGACAGCCAGTGCCTATAAATTTGCTGATACGGTTGCTGAAGCTCTGTTGCTTCCGCCAGAAAAGGATGGGTTTGCTTCAATTAAATCGCTTCATCAACATACGGGTGTGCCTGTTCCTGTAGGACTTAAGGATCTTGAGGCGAAAGCCATCAGGCATCGAAAAGTTTTGGAGAAAGAAGAAATAGAATCAACAGTTCTGAAAACTCTGGCAGAGTAGATGATAGTTTCCAGAAAACGGCATAATTAACCTTAATTGGGGTATTTATAAAGCAGGTGGTATTGTGATGGTCCTTTGAAGGAGGCGATCCCATGAAAAAAATTCTGGTAGCCGTTGACGGTTCAGATATGTCGATGAAAGTACTATCAAGAGCCAGACTGATTGCAGATAAGTTTGAATCAGAAGTCCTCGTCATAACCGTGGTAAAAAAACTTAGGGTGACAAATTACTACACAGGTGGGGAATTAAACGAACAAATGGATCGACAAATTGAGAACACTGCCAAGGAAACTCTGGAAAGAGCTACAGAAGTGTTTGGTGGATATCAGGGAAAATTTGAAACCATCCTGGACTATGGTGAGCCGGCGGAAGAAATTCTACTGCTTGCAGAACGTGAAAAACCAGACATGCTTATTATGGGAAGCAGAGGTCTGGGTAGTTTTAGCAGAGTAATGCTGGGAAGCGTGTCGACAAAAGTACTGCACCACGTAAAATGCGATATGCTGGTTGTTCGAAACGAAGACTAGGCTAGCCCAACTCCAGCAAAGTGAATCCGTTCTCTGGGTTCACTTTTCTTTGTGCCTTGCAATTGAGAAGTTCGACAATGGCTACTTCCATATATAGCCAAACACTGACGCCAGGTCTAGTGCAGCCTACCAGTGCATGTTTGCTTCGTCCAAATGCAGCATGCAGATGAAGCTTTGGCTGAAGAGATTCATCGAGAAACAGAGTTCCCATTCCAAAGGATTCATGAATGTCACTCAATTGTTGTTCGTAAACTTCAAGGGGCTGACGGGGGGAATCTGCGTCCCTAGGGCCGGACACGATGGTGCTGTCACTGTCGGCGCCACCCAATAAATGGACCAGGGCCGAAGAAATGTCTTTTTCTGCTGCAAATGATTCTATTGTATCCGGAAGCGTATCACCCTGTTCAAGTCGCAAAATAAAAACACGGCCTTGCGTTGCTTCAGTATATTTCATCGGTAAACTCCTTTCATGGTTTCTTTTCTACCACTATATCATGAATTCAAAGAAGGGAAAAGAAGGATTCTTTTCCATCATGTCGAAAAAGAACGTAAGCAGAAAAAAGATCTGAGGAGGACTTTTTATGAATAAAATGACGGAAATAATGAAAAAATACGAAGAAGATATTATCAGTTTGGCTCAACAGCTTGTTCAGATTAAAAGCTATACAGGACAGGAAGAAGAGATTGTCCGCTTTATTGAGAAAAAAATGATGGAGCTGAACTATGATGAAGTAGGTATAGACTCCATGGGAAACGTTCTTGGAAGAATTGGATATGGAGAAAAAGTCATCATGTTTGATTCGCATGTGGATACAGTAGAGGTGCAGGATGAAGAAAGCTGGTTCGTCCCTCCCTTTAGTGGCGACATAGTGGATGGAAAGCTCTATGGCCGCGGATCCGTGGACATGAAATCTGCCGCTGCCGCTTCCATTTATGCAGGCATTGTGGCAAGGGAAATGGGATGGGATCAAGGAAAGACCATCTACGTGTCCTGTACGGTGCTGGAAGAAGATTGCGACGGCGAAAACCTGAAACATCTATTCAATGAGAAGAAGATCAAGCCGGACTGGATGGTGATCTGCGAACCGTCGGACAATATCCTTGCATTGGGTCATAAAGGAAAAGCCCAAATCGTTATCAAAACCGAAGGTGTGTCGGCTCACGGATCGGCACCGGAGAAAGGGAAGAATGCCGTTTATGAGATGGCGGAAATTATTAGTAGAGTGGAAAACCTCAATCATCAACTCTTTCAAAAAGATGCTCCAAGGGGAACGTTAGTATTATCACAGATTTCCAGTCTCAGTGCCTCCCTAAATGCGGTGCCCTTTGAATGTGAAATTTATTTAGACAGGCGAATGGTGTTGGGTGAAACGGAAGAAACTGTAAAAGAGGAAATGGACGAATTGATTAAAGGAAAATCAGCCTGGTGGGAAGTTGGTACTCTGACTCGAAGAAGCTGGACAGGCATGCCAATTTCCTATGATCCGATTCATTCGCCCTGGAAAATCGACGAGGATCATGCCTTAACCCTAGCTTGTAACATTGCTTACGAGAAAACCTTTGGTAAGGCTCCGGCTCAATATGATTATTGGGATTTCAGCACCAATGCCGTCAGCTCTGTTAGCATTGGAATCCCAACAATCGGTTTTGGTCCGGGTGAATACAAGCTGGCACATATGAGGGATGAAAATTGTCAAATAGAGCAAATTTGGGATGCCTGCCGGTTTTATGCCAACGTCATCGGTGTATTTTCATAATATACAATGATAAAAAGATAGAGGAGGCAGACAAAGGTGGATCGAAGTTATCAACTGGGATCTGAAAAAATGATAAAGCTTCTGTTTCGCCTGTCAACTCCCGCCATCGTTGCCATGATGGTAAATGCGTTCTATAACATCATTGACACCATCTTTATTGGAAGAGGCGTAGGATACTTGGGGATTGGCGGTTTAACCGTCGCTTTTCCGGTACAAATGGCGATCATTGCCCTTGCCCAGATGATCGGAATAGGAGCTGCTTCGGCGGCCTCCAGGAATCTGGGAGCAAAAGACCATGAAAAAGCAAAGCAAGTCGCCGGAAATTCTTATTTTTCTGTGGTCCTCATGGGCATTCTTATTTTTATTGCAGGAACAATTTTTATGGTTCCTATTTTACGGATGTTTGGAGCAACAGATACATTGCTGCCTTATGCAGCTGAATACTTGCAGGTAATTCTGATTGGCAGCATCTACTTTCCTTTTGTGGTGAATGCCAATAATTTAATAAGAGCTGAAGGAAATGCACGGGTTGCCATGATTTCCATGATCCTGGGTGCCGTGTTGAACATTATATTAGACTATATTTTTATCTTTCCGTTAAATATGGGAATCAGAGGAGCGGCACTGGCCACCATTACGTCTCAGTTTTGTTCTCTGCTATATGTACTGTATTACTTTTATGGCGATTTCAGCATGTTGAAAGTGAAGCTTGAACACTTGAAACCTGACTGGAAAATTCAAATAGAAATACTGACGGTGGGAACTTCTTCCTTTGCACGTCAGGTGGCAGGCAGCCTGATGGCCATTGCCCTTAATAATTCTTTGGCATTTTACGGTGGTGACATAGCACTTTCAGTCTTCGGAATTGTACAACGGGTCATGATGTTTTTATTTATGCCAATGTTTGGAATTGTTCAGGGGATGCAGCCAATTGCCGGTTATAATTACGGAGCTGGAAACATGGAACGGGTTAAGCAGGTCGTCAAATTGGCTACCATTGGCATCACTACCATGGCAGTGACCAGCACTATTTTTGGTCAAGTATTTCCTGGTCCGATTGTTCGACTTTTTAATGACACGCCGGAAGTAGTAGAATTGGGAATCACAGCACTGCGCATATCCATCGCCATGATCCCGGTGGTTGGCATTCAAATTGTTGGCAGCGCTCTTTTTCAATCCCTTGGAAAGCCAATACCGGCATTAATTTTGACCATCTCGAGGCAAGTTCTGTTTTTTATTCCATTAGTATTGATCATTCCGCGAGTGACCGGATTAGGTCTGTTGGGTATATGGATTTCCTTCCCATTAGCGGATTTTCTTTCCACCATCTTCACCTCTTTCTGGATGAAAAAGGAAATGAAACTGTTGGATAAGAAAAGCAAGGAAGCTAAAGTGTGACCATTTTTAATATAGAGAGAAAGATATGGAAGCTTTCAGTCATGGATTTGCGATAAAAGCAATCTTGACTGTTTAAGCACCGGTTGTAAGGATACTATTATGATAAGGAGTGATGGTATGTATTGAGAGGAGAAGGTCAAAATGGAAATAAAGATGGACGATGCCACATATGCATATTTAATGAAAAAAGGAGGCAAACTCTCCATCGATTTAATGGTTCCTGCAGGGTGCTGTGGTGGAACTATGATACCCAATATAATTTTTAATGAGCCTCCAGAGAAAAAGGCTTCTAAATTCCGAAAACTATCCTATCGTGACCTGGAGTTGTTCATTGACCAGGTGATGGACTTTAAAGAGGATATCGTTGAACTGAAGCTAACGAAAAAAATGTTTATGAAGGATATTGAACTACCAACCTTGCAGTTAATCTAAGGATAAAGAGGGTAACGAAATATGAATGGAGGACAGAAAGTTTGGCCAGGGTTTGTTCTGGCCTTATTTATTGCTGTGCCCTCAGGGGCTCTTGGAAACCTGATGCCATTAATTGGCGGACCAGTATTTGCTATTCTAACCGGGATGCTCATTGCACAGGCGCACCCTTTATCACATTGGTACCGGACAGGTATCTCCTTTACTTCAAAAAAAATACTACAATTGTCCATTGTTCTGATTGGTTTTGGGATGAACCTGAATCATATTCTTGCAGTCGGCTGGCACTCAGTTTTTCTGGTGTTCAGCGTGATTATCACCGCACTGGTGACGGCAAAAGTGCTGGCGGCTTTTCTGAAAGTTGACAAAAACCCAATGACCCTCATTGGCATTGGAACAGCTATATGCGGCGGATCAGCCATTGCAGCAACGGCCCCCATTATACGGGCAAAAGATGAAGAGGTGGCCATGTCTATTTCCACCATCTTTCTCTTTAACATTGTGGCTGTCCTGGTTTTCCCGGCGCTTGGAAGGATGATGGGCATGACGGATCTGTCTTTTGGCCTTTGGGCCGGTACTGCCATCAACGATACATCCTCAGTTGTGGCAGCTGGACAGATTTGGAGCGAAGAAGCCCTACAAACTGCCACCATTGTAAAACTGGTTCGAACACTGATGATTATTCCAGTAGCACTCCTATTGGCCTTTCAGCACACCAGTGAGAAAAAATCCAGCATTCGCCTGGCAAAACTCTTTC
Source organism: Tindallia sp. (assembly GCA_007134225.1). GTDB lineage: Bacteria > Bacillota > Clostridia > Peptostreptococcales > Tindalliaceae > Tindallia. The sequence goes on along the minus strand of SLLE01000152.1, from coordinate 4,107 downwards.
CTTGGTTTATCCTGTTTTTTCTGGCTGCATCGATGATTGCTTCCAGCGGAATTATGCCTCTGGATCTGACAGGGATTCTGTCACGAGTCGGTCGTTTCTTTATCATAACGGCGATGGCAGCCATAGGACTTAACACCAACCTTAAAAAGCTGTTTACAAGTGGTTTAAAACCAATTTTAATGGGATTGGGCTGCTGGACCGCCGTTGCTCTCGTTTCCCTGCTGGTTCAAAGGATTCTATAAGAGGAGATACAAATGAAGCTTCAATTAATTCGCAATGCAACCATGAAACTATTTTATAAGAACCAGTGCCTGTTGATGGATCCTTACTTGGGAGAAAAAGGAAGCGGGCCCTCCTATGCAGGAGTTCGAAAGAGTCCTGTCACAGAATTACCCTTTAGAGAGGAAGACATCCTGAAGAATGTGGATGCTGTCATCCTTTCTCATGTTCACTCAGATCATTTTGATGAAAAGGCCATGAAACTTCTTAATAAAGACTTGCCACTCATATGCCCGTCAGAGGAAGTTTCTTTTTTAAAAGAAAATGGGTTTAACAATCCAGTGCCTATAGAATCTTCCATTTTGTGGAAGGAAATCGAAATCTGTCGAATCGACGGTCAGCATGGTTTCGGTGAAGTGCTGGAAGAGATGGGCTCTACCTGCGGATTCATGTTCAAAGCAGAGAATGAACCGGATTTTTACTGGACAGGCGACACCATCTTTTCTGAAGTGGTGAAAAGTACCATTGAAGCATATCAGCCGAAGGTCATCGCCACACATTCCTGCGGAGCGCAGTGGAAATGGACACCTATCTTAATGAATGATGTTGATACGGCAGCCATTGCAGCATTGGCACCTGACAGCACGGTGGTAGCGGTGCATATGGAAGCGGTGGACCATGCGACCATTGATCGGAAACAGCTCAGAAACACCGCCGACATCATGAAAGTAGGGCGGGACCGTTTGTTGATTCCGGCAGATGGAGAAATAATTAATTTTGAAAGTGTTAGCCATATCGAGAATTGAAGGGGGAAGGTATTGTTGGAGAAAATTGTTTTTTTTGCATTCAAGGCGGATTCAATGTGCTTTATCCATGTGTTGCTCAATGCCATGGATCTTAAAGAAAAAGGAAAAGAAGCGCTGATTGTGATGGAAGGTGAAGCGGTTAAACTAATCAAGGAATTAGAGGAATCAGACAATCAAACCTATCGAAAAGCCAGGAAAATGGGATTGTTCGAATCGATTTGCAAAGCATGTTCCGCTAAAATGGGTGTGCTGGAGTTCAATGAAAAATCCGGAATTCCATTGAATGGTGAAATGAACGGACATCCAGCTATGGAAACCTATACCAGTAAAGGATACCAAATCATAACCCTTTAAAATGAAAAGGAGGCGTCTTGACCATGGAATTGTTTTATGACGTAAAGAAAATAAGGAACCAGTTCCCAGCGCTTGAACGAAAGGTACATGGGAACACAGCCATCTATTTAGATGGTCCTGGAGGTACACAAGTACCAAAACGTGTGGCGGATAAAATGACTGATTACCTTTTTCACCACAATGCCAATGCCCACGGCCATTTCGCCACATCCCGTGAATGCGATGCGTTGCACGAAGCGGCCAGGGAAACCATGGCATGTTTTCTGAACTGCATGCCGGAAGAAATTGTGTTTGGGGACAGCAGCTCAACGAACAACTTGAAACTTGCTTTTGCCCTGGCGCGAGGTATGAAAGCTGGTGACGAAGTCATTATAACAGACTTGGATCATGAGTCCAACCGTTCGCCCTGGCTTCACCTGGCAGAAAGAGGACTTGTTGTCAAAAGCGTAAAAGTCAATCCGGAAACCTGCCAGCTGGATCTGGATGATTATAAGAGTAAACTGACAGATAAAACGAAAGTGGTTGCGCTGAACTGGGCCTCTAATGGGGTTGGAACCATTACAGATATTAAACCCCTCATCGACCAGGCTCATGACAAGGGAGCGTTGACCATCATTGACGCTGTTCACTATGCTCCTCACCGCCCCATTGATGTAAACGCACTGGATATTGATTTTCTGGTATGTTCTCCATATAAGTTTTTCGGTCCGCATATGGGTGTCCTTTTTGGCAAGGCAGAAGAGATGAAAAAACTTGAAACTTATCGAGTCCTGGTGGAAGGAAACACACAACCGCCGGAAAAACTGGAAACCGGAACCCCGCAATTCGAAGCCATCTGTGGAAGTGCAGAAGCCGTCGAATTCATAGCGGATATAGGCTATGACTGCGAAGTTTGGGCGGAAAAGCAGCATCCGGAAGATTTAAAAGAACTTAAGGGAAGACGATGGTATATTGTGGCAGGCATGCTGGCCATAGAAGAATACGAAGATCCCATGGCGAGAAAACTTCGAAGTGCTCTAGTCCAGATGGATAAAGTGAAGATTTTTGGACCGCCGGAAGGGGCGCCCAGAACTTCTACTGTTTCTTTTCTGATTGAGGGTATGCGTGCCGGAGAAGTGGCAAAAGCCATGGGAGATGAAGGAATATTCGTCTGGGCTGGGCATTATTATGCAAAAGAGCTCATCAATGAAGTATTGAATCTTAAGTCGGTGGGCGGCCTCGTCCGGATTGGGCTTGCACCCTATAATACAGAGGAAGAAATAGATCGAACCATTGAAGTGATTGAAAATATAGCTTCAAAGGCATAATAGTTGGACTCGAAAGGATGCATGTTGGATGAAGGAAGCAATCGTTGCTATGAAGAGGCGACTGGAAGTTGATTTAGACATTGAAATATCTGATTTGGAAAAGATTTCCCAACCTATTTCCAACCCAAGCATGGAATCATTGGCTTCCATGATCGATCATACGTTATTGAACCCGGAAGCTGGAAAAGATCAGCACATGCTTATTTTTGAAGAGGCTCGAAGGTATCATTTTCATTCTGTGTGCATTCCTCCCCATTGGGTTGAGCTGGCAGCAAAGGAATTGAAGGAAACCCCGGTAAATATTTGCACGGTGATAGGATTTCCACTGGGATACGCTACAACGGATGTAAAAGTTTTTGAAGCTAAGGATTGCATTCGCAGGGGGGCAGATGAAATTGACATGGTCATGAACATTTCCGCCTTTAAGTCCGGGGACTATTCATATGTATGGAATGAAATCAAAGCCCTTAGGGAAGCTGTCGGAAGAGAAATTGTGCTGAAAGTAATCATTGAAACAGCCTTTTTAGGAGAAGTGGAGAAATATGCGGCAGGCTGGATGGTGAAAGCAGCTGGTGCAGATTTCGTGAAAACCTCTACTGGGTTTGCATCTGAAGGAGCGAAAGTGGAAGATGTCCGATTGCTGAAATCAATTGCCGGAAGGGGTCTGGGCGTGAAAGCGTCCGGAGGTATCAGAGATCAAATTAAAGCCTTAGAGATGATCCGTGCTGGAGCAACGCGTTTGGGCGCCAGCAAATCCGTGGCAATTGTGCAGGTCAAAAAAAAAGTGCCATCTAGTCATTCCTATTAGATGGCATGATTCATTTAAAAAATTCAAAGTTCTATCAATCCATCGGAATGTCATCGATCATTTTGATTCGATTTCGTCCCTCCATTTATGATTGATACAATGCCTGGTCGGCGGTATGCACCTATCCGCTGGCTGGGCTTTTTCATTATACCATAGGAAAATCATAAAGAAGAAGAATCATGGAAAACAACCATCTAAAATGGTATGATAGACAAGGAGAAAATCAGGAGGGTTATCGGATGACAAAACGCAAGAAGAAAAAGATGAGACAGTTTATTGTGATACAGGTAATTATTTACAGCATCATGATATGGATGATTTTTTCGTTGATGGAAGGTTTTTGGCGGGCAGCTTTATTATCGGCTCTAACGGTTTTGATCTATACAGCATTTATTAGCAAATTACTTCGAAAAAACAAAGCCGTAAAAGCAAGGAATAGCAAACCTGCTTCTAGTCGCCGATCGGTTTATGAAGATCGTTATTCTTCACCTTACTTTAAGCCGCTGAATCACTTGGAATACGAGCCGAAAATCGAGAGAAACCCGGAGCAGAAACAGCAAAAGGAGAATAAGAATAGTGAATGGCAAATCCATCGGAAACGTGTCAAAGATCT
>SLLE01000171.1 GCA_007134225.1 Tindallia sp. | reverse complement strand
CCCACACCCAGTGCATTCATAATAGCGGTGGGTTTTATATTCTTTTATCTGCCTTCCCGTAAAGCTGAATCGTTTTTTCAGTGGCTCAACACGATTTAAAAACAGATAATTTTCCCTTCTCCGTGCCGCCACATTTTTTGACAGGATTCTGAAAAATGATACCCCCAGCAGGACGTATCCACCCGTGCTCAGCAAGCCAAACCCTACGAGCTGACCAGCCCAAATCAATACAATAGATGCTACTGCTAAAAAAACAGAGAGCTGATCGCTGCCAGCTCTTCCAGCCATAAAACGTTGTATGCCTTTCATGTGTTATTACACCACCATTTCTATAAGTTTCCTTTGATTGGTTCCAGCACTTCTTCCCCCTTTTTTTATGACGATCCTATATTCAATTTCTCCTTGGTACGAATCAGGTGAAACATCATTCCAATGGCCCCCAGTCCAAGTAACACTTTTTTATGGAATCCAGGTCAAATAATATGTGTTTGTATCTCTTTCTTTATGCCTCCGAATTGGTTCTTGTTTGCAATCTTCTATTGAAAAACAATACGCAGTAAGTTCCCAAGTTGGTTTATCATAAGCCACAGAATTCCTGGAAACACCAGCAGCAAAATAATCCAGCTCCGCGTTCTGCGCTTTTTCTCCTGATCTTCTTCTGCCTGAATCAGTTCTTCATCCGATGCCGGTTCTTCCAACGGTTCTTCTGTTTCCTGGACACGAATCAATTCGCTGGCTTTTTCCAGCGATTCCGCCGGCACGTAGAGTTCGACTCCTTCTGTGGACATTCCCATATAGATTTCCATGTATTGTCCGGCTCCCCGCTGTTTCCGGAGAACCGGTATGTTTTCCTCTTCCAGCAACGACTCAATCATGCCAGCTTCAATCTGATTGGATGCCACCGTCAATAAAGCTTCTTTTTCCATAGTGCCAGTCCCCCTTCTTATGGAGTTCATTCCTTTTCAGACTTTCCATCAAATTACTCCATCCATGTAATATAATTCCTTTTGAAGCTACTTCGTTAATTATATCCTATTATAACACTATATAATCTGATTTTAGCTTCCCGCTTTTTACATGTGGTCGGTTCTGATATAAACAGGAATTTTTAAGGTATATTCCAAAATATTCTTAAAAGAAAAGTTTAATGGGTATTATTTGCTGCAAGGGAAAGAAATGGGTGCAAATTTATCACCTCGGTCTTGGGGTTGGTTGCAAAAATAATTGTGGGCCTTTGGGGAGGAAGGCTTTACGGCTTAACCCGTAAAGGTTCTTTGATAGCCGCCTTTTCCCTGGGACAGCGGGATAAGATCAGAAACTGGTGGAGCCGCAGAGGAAAAAAGGAGACCGAGGGATAGAAAATCCGATATTGCAAGGGTGCGCAATCCTGAAAGTGCAGGAAGTATAGATATCGACACCTACGGGTTGACAAGAAAACAGGTGGGTCTTAACGTGATCATCAGTCCGGAACAGGCCGTTGCCGATAAAATGGCGAAAACTATCTTTTTCCCCGATATGGATGAAGTGGATTATTTTGCAAAGGAAAAGGTGAAACTCATTGGAAAGGTGATCAGTAAGAAATCGAAAATCAACGGAATGAACAGGGGATAAGATCTATTTTCTGGGCACTGTTCGGGCTATCCGGAATACCAGTAAACTTCTCCACGATGCGGGGTCAACGATCAAACGGGTACTGATCCTGGGAGGAGGAAAGACGGGACACACCCTGGCCGGAGAACTGGAGTCAACTAAGGAACGATCCTTTATCACCAAGTTGATTGAAGCGGATCCCAGACGTGGAAGTCTTTGAAGTGGTCCTTGAAGAAGGATGCCAAGTTGATGGGAAAAAAATCGAAGAGGCAAACTTCCCCAAGGAAATATTGATCGGAGCCATCGTCAGAAATGGATCGGTCATCACACCGGATAATAATTCGATTCTTGAAGGTAACGATCATCTGATCGTTGTTGTATTAGATAAAATCAGCCTGAGTATGGAGGAGTATTTTGTTTGTCAATAGAATAGAGGAGCGTTCCCTTATCATGTTCCCCGGTAAGATTTCTCAAGCTGATCCAGATCAAACTTCTTCATCTGTAAAAAGGCCTTCGTCACACGTCCCAGTACTTCAGGGTCGACTTCCGCCATCATATCATTCATTATCGTGGGTACAATCTGCCATGACACGCCGAATTTGTCTTTCAGCCAGCCACACTGTTCCGCCGAAGGATCTGCTGAAAGGGTTTCCCAATAATAGTCAATTTCTTCCTGGGTGTCACAATTGACAATGAATGAAACGCCTTCACTGAAATTGAATTCATGGTCGTAGGCACTATCCATGATAGAGAAAGACTGGCCTTCCAACACAAATTCTGCAAAGTTCAGCATGTCAGGCTTGTTGGGTGGAAAGCCATCTCCGTATCTCGATACAGTTTTGATTTCAGCGTTCCGAAATACCTCGGTATAATAGTTCATCGCCTCTTCAGCGCGACCGCAGTTGTCGCCCACAAACATAAGTGAAGGTCTGATTTTAACGCCGAAAGATTCATCCTCCACATGCATCAACTGCCAGGACACGCCAAATTTATCTTCCACCCACCCATAAAGCTCACTGAAGGGATAGGTGTCCAGGGGCATCATCGCCTTTCCGCCTTCAATAAAGGCATCCCAGTAGTGCTTCACCTCTTCTTTACTGGTGCAGGATACCACAAAGGACACAGACGGATTAACAGTAAAGTAAGGCCCTGCTGAAATCATCATCAGATTCAGGTCCTCAATAGCCAAGGTTACACTGCCAACATCACCGGAAGGTGTGCCCGGGATTTTGGTTTTATTCAACAACTTGCTGTTTTTAAACACCTTCAGATAGAATTCTCCCGCCTCAACAGCTTCCTTGTCAAACCACAAATGTGCCACGACTTTATTAATTCCTTCCATCGTTGCACCTCCGTCTCCAGCAATACCTTTTGTGTTTTTTCCTCTTTTCATGTTCACTTGCCCCTAAAGACATGTTTTTCCACAAAAGTCACCAGATCCGAGGCGAATCGATGCGGTTCTTCCCAGTGAGGGGCATGCCCCGTATCCGGATACTCCACGTACTGAGCGTTCTGAATTGCCTCTATCTGCGCGTTCTGGTCACCGCGGGTGGTAATGCCATCTTGATCTCCCCAGATAATCAATGTCGGCAATTTAATGGTATGGAGTTTTTCTGAAAAATCATCCTGAAATCCGCCTTCCGCCAGTGCCCGCCAAACACGAGCCGGAAGCTTCAGGCTTTCCTGTACAATCGTTTCAAAAAATGATTCCTGAACAGGCCGCACAATAGTGCTTTCCTGAAACTCTCGTATAAATTCCGGGTCAATCGGGTCGTTCAGTTGTGAGATGACTGAATCCCATAATTCTTTCAAGACAGGGCTCTTTGCCTGGCTGTAAAAGGCACCTGTCACAACCAGTCCCAAGGTCCATTCAGGATAATCAATCACAAACCGCTTTGCGACGACGCTTCCCATTGAATGGCCGGTGATCACAGCTTTATTAATCTCAAGCGCATCCATAAACGCTTTCACATCATCAGCCAGTTCCTTCAATTGATAACCTGTATCCGGACGGCCAGAATCACCATGTCCTCTTTGCGACAATGAGAAAGCGCGGATGGTGTCGGGCAAATGCGGCAACACCAACTCAAACGAGTGCCAGGAATCACTGATTCCATGGAGCATCAATACGGGCACGCCAGATGGATCACCCTTTTCAACGTACTGAATGGTCACGCCAGTATTGAGATCGACGGATTTTACTTCATGCGTCATATCACATGCCTCCTTACTTGTTTGGTTAATCAACTGTTGACACCGGCTTCCTCGCCAGAATTACATCAATATTAGTTTGCATGAACCTCCAAGCGTATACCTCATATTCCACGAATATGACGGCTGATAGACCAACAACAAAGTATGTGAACAATCTAAATATAAGCACAAGATTCTGCAAAGAATGGCTCTTTCAATACCCTTTAGTTTGATCACTGATTCGCATTACCTCCGCAATTCTCCTATTGGTCGCTTTCTCCGGTGTCCAGATCCAACTGCCAGGGAATACCGAAGACGATCCGCCGAAAGTCAAAGAGTTAAGCTCCTTTTTATTCCATTTTATCATGTGCATCTCCTGCGCATTTCTTATAGATTGCGATATTCCGATATGCTCTTTCGATTATCACTTTTGATTGTTCTGGCGAAGAAATCTGTTCATTAAAAAAGGCAGGGAAACCAGAATTGGAGGATCATCCAGTTGCGGTAAATGCAGTTTGACTTTTAGTGGCGCAATCTCTTTGTCGGGACAAATTTCAAGAGGCTGGCGGTTTCGTGTGCGTAAGGTTTTTTGGTTGAGCAAGATGCTTTCAGCCTGCATTCCCCAGGAAACGGATGTAGCCATAAGATAATAAACACCCGGTCTTACCCCAGATATGCAGAACCTGTCAGGCAGCCTCACCAGTGTGCCATATAAAGGAATTCCTTCAGGAATGGGCTTTGGAAAGAGACCAATTAGTACAATGCCCTCGTTGGGAATCTGTGCTTCAATAGTGCCAAAAATGCTGCACTGATTGCTGGAAGACCCGTTTCCTGGCCGTTTTTCCCCAAGACGTTTTATGGTTTCAAGTGCCTTTACTGCCTCTTCAGCCGTCTGTCGAAAGGCAGCCGGAGAGATGCCTACTTTCTGTGTAAACCGTGTTGTAAATGTCCCCAGGCTTTGATACCCCACTTCCAGAGCGATATCACGAATGGTCAGTTCTGTATGCAGCAATAAATCTTTTGCCTTTTGCAACCGAAGGGAAGAGACATAATAAAAGAGCGGAATGCCCATATGAGCCTTAAAAATACGTGTAAAATGATACGGGCTATATCCTACCTCATGTGCAATCTCTTCTAATGATAACGGATCAAAAATATGGTCCTGGATATAATGAAGCGAAGCTTCAACCTCAGGCAATTTATCAGAATTCATGTGGAACGTCCTTTCACTTCCTTCAGAACGACATGATCTATGCTAATTAATTACCCTGTTACTATTACGGTATGCATCGATTTGACATAATTTATTTCATATAAAAACCGCCTGAAAGCCTTCTCTCGCTAGTCTTAAGGCGGTTATATATGACGCAATCTTTCTGGACGGTTTACCAGGTCGTTGTATTCTCTTACCTAATTCTTATGGATTGTGATATCTGTGAAGCCTGGATCGCAATTCATTGTTTTTATTTCATGAATTCCTTCCTTATACCAATCATCATATCCATATTCTCTCCCGCACATTATCTTTTCAAATGACCAATACGTTTCCCTTATGTGAAACTTTTTCATTAACAAATTCATATTTGTGTGATTATAATAATCTATAACTATGAAACCAGATTCTTGCCCATATTCCTCATCCTCTTCAAGCCTAAAATCATTATCAGTATCTGATATTGCCGTATCACCAAAATCTATTATCCCACCAACCCTATTTCTACTTATTTCCCAGAGAACTGAAACCTGAATATGTGATGAGCATTGTTGACAGAATGTCAATTCGTTTACACTGAACTGACTTCAACTTCTCCTGTTCTTCTGTAAGAAGCCACGATCACACCCTTAGATGATATCGCGGCTTCAACAAGTGTGAACGCCACAGGAATAGCACCATAATCAAACAAACGCTTTCCTGATCCAAGGGTTATGGGATAAGTCTTGAGCCACAGTTCATCGACAAGGTCATGCTTCAAAAGTGTTTGTATGAGATTTGCGCTGCCGTAAACATGCTGGTCGAGACCTTCTGGATAAGCCAAAATATCTTCTCTCATTTGAAAACGGAATGATTTCGTGTAGCGTTTCATGAGCCTCGCTTTATCATCGTTTCCCACTTTATCTGCTATTTATACTCCTTGTTCCTTCATTTTATCATTGTGTTCTCTTGCACATTTCTTGCGGATTGCGATTTTTGAGGCTTTGTCAGGTGGCTTCGTATTGATCAATAGAGTAATAACATAGCTGAACGACGTCTGAAGAAAAACTCTTGGTGTCTATCAGTTTGAGATTTTGTCTTATTTTTAAGCCAATAAAGAATGGCATCAATTCCATTCAGAAACTCCTTAAAATCCTTATCCTCATCCAATATGCACCAGTCAGCCCCCCATTGGGTCCCTCAATAAACCCGTCTAATGACACGGTCAAATCCAACACAATTCTTCTTGGCATATGAACATCCTTCTTCTCAATTCTTCTTGATATCGATCAGTTGCTAAGTTCTGCGTGAAGATGCCGGAAATGTTTTCTTCTATTCTTTCTTTGTAAAAATCACATTGTTGCCTTGATGTCACGATGAGATTGGTGCAATCCTTCTCCTGTATCTTGATTAATGTATGTGCAGCAAACAAAAATGCCGGCTCTAAATGTGGGTGCCGGCATTTAATCTTTTGATCAATTGTTATATTGTATTTGATACGCTGTTGACAATTACTGTTATCCAATCACCACCAACTGTCCTGTCATGCTTCCATGTCCTGCACCGCAGGGAACTGAACAAAAAAATGTAAACTCACCTGCCGCGTCTGCCACAAAGGTGACTACCGTGGTTTCACCGGCAGCAATGCGGGCATTGATGCCGAATTCACTGAGTCCTATACCGTGGGTCACGTCATCTGTCGTTAACAGCAACCGAACCTCTTCCCTTTGGCGGACAGTGATTACTTCAGGTCCGAAATCGAATTGAGATGCAACCACGTTAATCTCGCGAACGCCGTCAACCAGGGTTCCGGAAAGGGCAACTTCAGGCTCTGGTTCCAGTTCTTGTGCAGGCTCTGGTTCAGGGTCATCTGCTTCATCCAACATTGTTTCTTCTTCGGTCGTTGGCTCATCAATAGCCAGTTCATCGGTTAATTGATCATCCACCGCTGATTCTTCCATGTCCTCTTCCATTACAACTTCCTCTGATGCAGGCGGTTGATCCTGTCTTGGGCTGCAACCTGTCAGTACAAGCAGTCCAGTCAGCATAAATAGCAACGCCAATAATACCAGTTTCTTCCCTTCCATGATATTTCCTCCTCGCAACCACAACGTAATTGATACTCATTCTCAATATACCCCTTGGCTGAATGGATAAACTATGATTTCAGCTGGGTGTACCTGCTGACCCTAATCCTACAATCCCATTTCTCTAAAGAACTTTATTTGAATTATTTTTTTAGTTTATTGGGTAAACATATATAATAAGATTAATATGCTGACATAAACAGGATTTTTAGCTTCAGGTGGAGTTTTAACTCCATCTGAAGTTTAGAATGCGTTATCCAGGGACGTAGCACCGCTTATCTCCCTCTTGCAGAAGAGGGAGTCTTAGCGGTGGTAGTCATCGGATAAATCCATCAGTCACAGAAAGTGATATAGGATTAAAGTGATTTTGAAAGGAGAAGAACGATGAAAAAATATCCCATCCAGTTGAAAAACAACACAACAATCAAAATTACCCAAGAGGAACTCGATGAATTCAGCCAGACTCTTAAAGGTGCCATCATTACACCCGACGATCACGAATACGATCTTTTCCGAAAGGTCTGGAACGGTACAGTTGACAAGCATCCTGGCTTAATTGCCCGTTGCCGTGGAGTCGCAGATGTGATCAGGGCTGTAAATTTCGCAAGGAAGCACGGTCTGCTGGTCTCCGTTCGAGGTGGCGGGCACAATGTTTCCGGTTCTGCCGTGGTCGATCAGGGGCTTGTCATTGATCTTTCTGAAATGCGAACAGTCAAAGTCGATCCGGAAGAAAGAACCGCCTGGGCACAAGGTGGCGCGCTTTTAGGTGACTTGGATCATGAAACCACAGCTTTTGGTTTAGCGGCACCCGTCGGTGTAGTTTCCGAAACCGGCGTTGCCGGCCTGACCCTCCACGGAGGTGTGGGCTGGTTGCTGAGAAAGCACGGAATGGCTATAGACAATCTGAAGTCTGTGGACCTTGTGACATCCGATGGAAAACTGGTGAAAGCCTCTAAAGACCAATATCAGGATCTGTTTTGGGCCCTGCGGGGTGGAGGCGGTAATTTCGGTGTGGTAACGGCACTTGAATTTCATCTGCACCCCATCGAACCAACAGTTTCCTTTATCATGCCTCTTTTCCCCATCGAAGATGCAAACAAAGTGATTCATTTTACCAGAGAATACATGCAAACAGCACCCAATGATTTAATGCTTCTCGGCATCTATTGGACCGTCCCTGAACTTGAAGGAATTCCGAAGGAGTCGGTCGGAAAGCCAACTATAAGCCTGGTCGGTTGCTACTCAGGACCGAGAGACAAAGCCAACGAAGTGATTAAGCCGCTGCTGGAAATCAGTGAACCCCTCGTTGATCTTAGCGGTGAAGTTTCCTGGACTGAAGCGCAAAGTATGCTGGATGAAGATTATCCCGAAGGAAAATACTACTACTGGAAATCCGTCTATTTAGACCGTTTGGAAGATGAAGTGTTGGAGATCATCAAGACCTACAACCTGAACAAACCATCGCAGGAGTCCACCATTGACATTTGGTTTCTTGGAGGTGCTATGCAGGATGTGGAGACATCGGAGACTGCTTTTGCCAATCGGCATCATTCCTATATGGTGGCCATCGAAGGCAATTGGAGCGACCCCAATATGAACAAGCAAAATATTCAATGGGCAAGAGATCTCTACAATGAGTTAAAACCCTATTCCAGCGGCGGAATCTATTTAAACTTTCCAGGATTTGTGGAAGAGCAGTCGGAAATCAGGCAAGGCGCCTATGGAGAAAACCTTGACCGTTTACAGGAAATCAAAGAAAAATATGATCCTTCCGGTTTATTCACCGGTTTAATGGATTTTTCCCGGAAATAGTAGTGCATTCCGGCGCGGCTCATTTTTTATCGGCACGAAATGTATTTTTGCTTCATTATTCGATTGGGACAGGCATTCTTTTTTTTCAACTATTCACCAGGGTTGAGATGATAAATGCCTGTCCATTTCATGTCATATTTTCTTCTGCATCATCATTTTTTCCCATCTTTAGAGACACTGAAAATACAAGGGGACAGGGTCGGTCTTTACGTTTATCATAATTATGATAGGCTAACACCAAAGTTTAAAACATCAATGATTTTACCGTTATCCGTATTGAATACTACCCTTTATTCATTTTTTCCTTGGTGCGGATCAGATGAAACATCATGCGGTTATAAGGAGTCGGAACATTGTGTTTCTCTCCCAGCTCCATCATTGTTCCGGCAAGCATTTCCACTTCTGTTTTTCGTCCGGCTTCAATATCCTGCAGCATTGATGTTTTTCCTTCCGGATCGAAAGAATTAATGATGTCGTGAAACTTTTCAATGTCAGCAATAGTGAGGTTAACTCCCACTGCATTAGCCAGCACGATGACTTCTTTCATAGTTTCTTCCATCATTGTGTTCAGTTCCGGAATTTCCTGAAAAGCTCCATAAGACGCCTCCAGTATAGCCGAAGGCTGATTAATGCCAACATTTGCCATATATTTCCACCACATGGTCTTAAACATATCTTCAGGAATTTCATTAGGGATCTCTGCAGCATCAAAGAGTGCCTTGACCGCTTTCACCCTGCGGCTCATGTTTGCATTGTTTTTTTCACCAAAGTATATTTTCCCCATATTTTGATAAATTGTCTTCTGTCCGTCGCGAACCGCATCAATCCCTATACAGACACCGTAGAGCATTTTTCCCATTCCATAACGTTGGCCAATAATTTCTTCACTGGTAATTCCGTTCATCAGCGACAGGATAGTGGTGTTTTCACCAACATGCCGTTGAATTGCATCCAGAGTTTCTGGTAAATGATGATGCTTTACCGCAATCAGCAGTAGATCTGCAGGCTCCGCCGGTTTCTCCGGTGTTGCATAATGAAACTGAACCGGTTTTCCGTTGACTCTCAAAGGCTGTTGACTATATTTTTCAATGCGT
>SLLE01000071.1 GCA_007134225.1 Tindallia sp. | reverse complement strand
GCAGCATGTTTCTTTTTTTCAGCATCATCTTCATCGTTATCATTGCTCCTTTCGATTCATTAAACGCGCATTGACAGAGACAAGGGTGTCTTTGTTTATTAACAAGGGTGTCTTTGTTTTTAAGTATATTGGAAAAAGCTATTAATTACAATTTAAATTTATCATAAGTGATGCAGATTAATTCATTTGCATGATTAAAAAAATGAGATAAACTGTAGGCAAGTCAGCTAAAGCAGTCAGTAAATGATCGATTTTGACACCTTAGGTCTGAGAAAGGCAGGTTCTTTTTCATGGAAAAAGTTTTTTATACTTCCGGTGTGAACAATTGTGGCGGTCGGTGTGTCATTAAAGCCCATGTCGCCGACGGAAAAATTGTCAAGCTAAGCAGTGATCACATTGAAGGCAAGGATGGCCTTCCTTCCCTTTGTTATTGCGTTCGGGGAAAGCAGTATGCGGAGACATTTCTGGGGGAAGACCGTTTGAAATACCCGATGAAGCGTGTCGGTGAAAGAGGCGAGGGTAAGTTTGAAAGAATTTCCTGGGAAGAAGCGGTGGAGACCATCGTGACCCAGTGGAAACGGATTAAAACTCAGCATGGTGCTGAATCCAGATATGTAAATTATGCCACCGGGGTTTTGGCCCTGCTGCATGGTGAGGGCTTGGCTAAGCGGCTGCTGGCTTTGGACGGTGGGTTTCTGGACATTTATAACACCTACAGCACGGCCTGTACCAGTGCCGCCACTCCGTACACCTATGGAACCAACCTGACGGGGAACAGTCTGGAGGACTGGGCAAACACAAACCTGCTGATTCTTTGGGGTCATAACCCGGTGGAAACCCGCTTCGGAACGGCCTGGTGGCATTTAAAAAAAGCCAAAGAAGCCGGCGTGAAAGTTATTGTGGTGGATCCCCGTTTCAGCGATACAGCCAAAGCCTATGCGGACAAGTGGATCGGCCTTCGGCCGGGAACGGACAGCGCCCTGATGGACGGCATGGCCTATGTGATTTATAGCGAAAACCTTCATGACCAATCGTTTATGGATCGATACTGTCTTGGCTTCGATGCCGATCACATGCCGGCAGGGTATGAAGAGGAAGAGAATTATACCGCCTACCTCCTGGGAGAGCGTGACGGCACACCCAAAACCCCGCAGTGGGCGTCGGAAATCACCGGCGTGGATCAGGAAACGATCATCCGATTTGCACGGGAATATGCCGGAAGCAAACCGGCGGCCTTAGTACAGGGATTTGGACCCCAGCGTCATGCCAACGGCGAACAAAGTGTGAGAAGCGGCACCATGCTGGCTTGCCTGACGGGAAATGTTGGCATTTCAGGCGGATGGGCCTCTGGAAAAGGTGCGGTGTCCAGGCATCAGAATCCGGCTCTCCCGGAAGTGGATAACCCGTACAAAGCTAAAATATCCTGCTTCCTCTGGACGGATGCCGTGATCCGGGGCCGAGAAATGAACGCCAGGGATGATGAAATCCTTGGCGCGGAGAGGCTGGAAAGCAATATTAAAATGATCGTCAACCTGGCCGGGAACACCTTGCTGAACCAGCACTCGGATATTAACCGGACGGCGGAAATCCTGAAGGATTCCTCTAAATGCGAGTTTATCCTATGTTCCGACGTTTTCATGACCCCCAGCGCCAGGTTTGCCGACATTCTTCTGCCCGGCACTTCCATGTTCGAGAATGAAAACATTACCATGCCCTGGGGTTATGGCGATTTTCTGCTTTACAATCAAAAAGTCATTGATCCGCTTTATGAATGCCGCTTTGAATACGACTGGCTGTGTGATGTGGCCGAAGGTCTGGGACTGAAAGAAGCCTTTACGGAAGGACATGAAACGACAGAAGACTGGCTGAAAACCCTCTATGAAAAGGTAAGAGTGACGGAGACAGAACTGCCTGACTTCCAAACATTTGCCGCCAGTGGTGGATATCACTACAGGAACCACGGACCGATGATTGCCTTTAAGGAACAGATCGAAGACCCGGTGAAAAACCCTTTCCCAACACCCTCCGGGAAGATTGAGATCTTTTCGGAAAGATTGTTTAAGCTGAATGAAGCGGAGGAAATTCCGGCCATTCCCAAATATGTGTCGACCTTCGAAGGCCTGGAAGACCCCCAGCGGGAAAAATATCCGTTGCAGCTGATTGGCTGGCATTCAAAAAGACGGACTCACTCTACCCATGAAAGCAATAAAAAACTGGAAAGGATGGAACCGCAAAAGATCTGGATCAACCCGGAAGATGCTAAGGAACGGGGCATCCGGGACAGCGACCGGGTGGAAGTATGGAACGACCGGGGCAGACTGCATATACCGGCCTTGGTGACCACAAGAATTGTCAAAGGCGTGACGGCGATTCCACAGGGAGCCTGGTACACTCCGGACAGTGATCTTGTGGACCAGCGCGGCTCCATCAATGTGCTGACCACCTCCAAAGCCTCGCCCCTGGCCAAGGGGAATCCGCAGCATTCCAACCTGGTGGAGGT
>SLLE01000163.1 GCA_007134225.1 Tindallia sp. | reverse complement strand
TCCTGAGCCAGGATCAAACTCTTATATAAAGTCTTTCCTAACCCAAGCCAAAGCTTGCGTTTTCGTTCTTCACGTCTTTTGACGTGTGGTTTCGTTCTTTCTGCTGTTCAGTTTTCAAGGAGCTTTTTTCATTTTTGCCACCTTAAGGCGACTTAATCATCATACCATTTTTAATCTTTCATGTCAAGACTTTTTTGCTTTTATAGAAAGTTTTCTTTATAAAAGTAATGATCCAGTTTTTTCCGCCGCGTTTTGACGGCTTGACTATGGTACCATCCATGAATATCATTGTCAATACTTTTTTATCAATAAGTATTACTGATGAACAATCACATGAGTCTTTCACACTCCGGATCAATATAATACCCGGCGCTGAAACGGATAAACATCTTTTTTTGCTTTTATTGTTTTCTTTCATAAAAACAGCGACGCCGCTGCGTCGCTGTTTTGTAATTATTCTTTATTTGCCATTTCGAGAGGCTTCATGGTCGGGAACAGGATAACATCCCTTATGGAAGGAGAGTCTGTCATCAACATCACAAGCCGATCAATCCCGAGGCCCATACCCCCAGTCGGCGGCAATCCTATTTCCAGGGCGTTCAAAAAATCTTCGTCCAGCGGATGTGCTTCTTCATTTCCAGTTTCTTTTTCTTTCACTTGTTCCATAAAGCGTTCACGCTGGTCAACAGGGTCATTCAGCTCTGAAAATGCGTTGGCGATTTCCCATGTGTTGACAAATGCTTCGAATCGGTTTGTCATGGTTGGATTTTCCGGATTACGCTTTGCCAACGGAGAGACTTCCACCGGATGGTTTGTAATAAAAACAGGTTGGATCAAATGCTTTTCAACATAAGTTTCAAATACCTCACTGATCACATGTCCCTTTGTCATGTCTTTTTTTATTTCAAATCCAAGTTTTTTCCCAAGATCTCTGGCTTCCTCATTCGTGTGGATGCTCGAAAAATCCACTTGCGCATACTCGTTACAGGATTCCTCCATGGTCATCCGTTTCCATGGCGGCTGAAAGTCTATCTCAACCCCCTGATAGGTTACTTTGGTGGTTCCGATTGCTTTTTCCATTGTGTAAGCAACCAGATTCTCTGTTAGAACCATAATGTCCTTATAGTCAGCATAGGCCTGGTATAGTTCAATGGAAGTAAATTCCGGATTGTGCTTAATAGACATCCCTTCATTTCTAAAAATACGGCCGATTTCATAAACCCGATCAAGTCCGCCTACAATCAGGCGCTTCAAATGAAGCTCTGTTGCAATTCGAAGGTACATATCGATTCCCAGGGTGTTATGATGAGTAATAAACGGCTTTGCATTTGCTCCGCCGGCCAGTGTATCCAGTATTGGCGTTTCCACTTCCAGGTAATCACGTTGGTCTAAGTATTCCCGTATCGCTTTAATCGTATTGCTTCTGATTTTAAACACATTCTTAACTTCCGGATTGACAATTAAATCCACATATCGTTGTCTGTAGCGGATGTCTGTGTCTTTTAGTCCATGCCACTTTTCAGGCAAAATCTGCAAAGACTTTGTCAGAAGCTTTATTTGGTCGGCTTTCACCGATATTTCTCCTCGTTTCGTTTGAAAAACGATACCCTTCACTTCTAAAATGTCCCCAATATCATAATGCTGAAAATCTTCATAAGCTTCATCACCGATACGGTCTTCTCGAACATAAACTTGGATCTGACCCGCTTTGTCCTGCAGATTAATAAAAGTCGCTTTTCCATGTTCACGCCTTGTTATGATTCGACCAGCCATTAACACGGACTCATTCTCCAGGTCTTTGAATTTATCCTTTACATCGTCACTGTAATGGCTAATCTCCACTCGTTCTATCACAAATGGATCTTTTCCTTCTTCTTTTAGCTTTCTCAGTTTATCGTGTCGAATTCTCCTGAGTTCATTCAAGCTTTGTTCTTCTCCTGTGTTGCTCATGAATCCACCTTCCTCTGCAGTATTATTTCAGAAACAAACCTTATGCGTCTGCCTTTTCGATTTTTATGACCTCATAATTCGTAATGCCGTCCGGGATTTGTACCTCTGTTTTTTCTCCCACTTTTTTTCCCAGCAAGGCACGACCCACTGGAGATTCGTTGGATATTTTGGCCTCATAAGGATCCGCTTCCGCAGATCCGACAATGGTATATTCCATGACTTCTTCATCGCCATCTTCTTTTACATGTACCTTCGAACCTATACTCACCAAATCTGTGCTGATATCTTCTTCATCAATGATGACGGATTTCTTCAGTATGTTTTCCAGTTTGTTGATTCTTTCTTCAATTTGCGCCTGCTCATTTTTCGCTTCGTCATATTCCGAGTTCTCACTGATATCACCAAATTCAATAGCTTGCTTGATGCGGGCGGCAATTTCTTTTCGACGAACTGTTTTGAGCTGTTCTAACTCGTTCTCAATTTTTTCTTTTCCCTTTGGAGTCAGCACCATCTCTTTGTTATTTGTAATCATACATACTCGCTCCTCTGCCGGATATCATCATAGGATTCCGTTTTTATTTATTAACGTAATTTCGCATTATCTGTATAACAAGAAACACTGACCATTATCAGTGTTTTCTTCCCTTACATTATCCAAAACATTATAATTCAGCCCAAATAGATTGTCAAGCCCTTGTCAACACAGTCTGCTGTCAGCACAATCTTTTCCTTTCCTTACCCCAAGATATGATGTCATTATGATACGCAGCGCTCCATCAGACGGATCATCTCTTCCGCCGATTCTGCTTGGTTCATTTGCTGGCGCAGCTTGGCCGATCCCGGAAATCCTTTTGTATACCAGGCAGCATGCTTTCTCATTTCTTTCATAGCAATAAATTCACCCTTATGATCAATCGCCAGCCGCAGATGCTTTTGGAAAGTCTGTTTCACTTCTTGTTTATTTATTTGACCAATAGAAGTCTTTCCCTCCAGCAACTGGTTAATGTCTCTGAAAATCCAGGGCTTTCCACGAACACCTCTAGCTACCATGACGCCATCACAACCAGTTGTTTTTATCATATCCATGGCATCGCAGGCGTTAAAAATATCTCCATTACCGATCACCGGAATGTTGATTGCTTTTTTTACTTGACTGATTATCGACCAGTCTGCTTTCCCTGAGTAAAATTGTTCTCTGGTTCGGCCATGAACCGCAATAGCCAGCGCTCCATTTGCTTCGGCAATTTTCGCCATTTCAATCGCATTGATCTGTGAGCCATCCCAGCCTGTTCTAATTTTGACTGTTACCGGTTTCTTCGAAGCCTCCACCACCGCTCTGATAACACTTCCTGCCAGTTCTGGATTTTTCATCAATGCCGAACCGTCACCATTTTTGACAATTTTAGGCGTCGGACAACCCATATTGATATCCAGTAAATCATGCGGCTGATCATTAAGATAATTGGCTGCCCATGCCATGATTTCCGGGTCTGACCCAAAAATCTGAATACCAACCGGTATTTCCGTCTCATCAATCTTTAACAATTCTTCCGTCTTTTCGTCCCCGTAATACAACCCTTTTGCACTGATCATTTCTGTCATGGTCATACCGCATCCCATCGCTTTACAAACCGTACGGAAAGCCACATCGGTTATTCCTGCCATCGGAGCCAAAATAACTGGTTTTTGGAGTATTACATCCCCAATTCTTAATATGTTCAATTTTCAATTCCTCACTTTATACGATCATAAGTACCAATAATTCAACTGCATCATACTATTTTTCTTTAGCCTATAGCAATGATACTTTAATATCGTCATCCTAATGAAGCGTTCAGCGGACAATGTGAGCACCGTTGCTTATCTATTATCAACACTCAGGATGCTTCCTTAAAAATTATTTTTTTATAAAAGCCCGGCTCTGACTAACAGGCCGGACTTAATCTGTGGCGTATTTTTATTTCCAAATGCCTGTTTTCTATCGCTTAACCACCAAAGCTGTTCCCATTCCTCCACCGATGCAAAGAGTAGCAAGGCCGTTTTGTGCATTTTGTTTTTCCATCTCGTGAAGTAATGTTACCAGAATTCGAGCCCCACTGGCTCCCACCGGGTGACCAATGGCAATAGCGCCACCGTTCACATTCACCTTCTCCGCATTCCATTTCAAGTCTTTTCCAACGGCCAGCGCCTGAGCAGCAAAGGCTTCATTGGCTTCAATCAAGTCCATATCATCGATGGAAAATCCGGCTTTCTCCAAGGCCTTCTTGGTCGCACCAACCGGACCAATTCCCATAATCGACGGATCAACTCCTGCATTTCCATAGGATACTATTGTTGCCAAAGGCTTGACGCCAAGTTCTTCCGCTTTTTCTTTTGACATGACTACAAAAGCCGCAGCTCCGTCATTGATACCAGAAGAATTCGCCGCCGTCACCGATCCATCTTTCTTAAACGCCGGCTTTAGCTTTGCCAATTTCTCGGATGTAATGCCGGCTTTTGGAAATTCATCCTGATCAAAGAGGATTGGATCTCCCTTTCGCTGAGGAATTTCAACCGGTACGATTTCATCTTTAAACTTTCCTTCTGCAATGGCTTTTTCCGCCTTGTTCTGACTGGCAGCAGCAAATTCATCCTGTTGTTCACGGCTGATATTATATTTGTCCGCAAGATTTTCAGCCGTTACACCCATGTGGTACTGATTGAAAGCATCCGTTAAAGCGTCTAAAATCATGGAATCGATGATTTTGTCATGACCCATTCGTACGCCCCAACGTGCTTTAGGCAGCAAGTAAGGTGCCTGACTCATGTTTTCAGTCCCACCGGCTATGACAATATCATTGTCGCCAGCGATAATCGTTTGCGCCGCCATCGATACGGTTCGCAGGCCAGAACCACACAGCATATTAATCGTAATTGCCGGCACTTCTACGGGAATCCCTGCGTTCACAGAAGCCTGTCGGGCAACATTCTGTCCGGCCCCCGCCTGAAGAATGCATCCCATATACACTTCCTGCACCTGTTCCGGTTTAATGCCCGCTCTGTTTACTGCTTCCTTAATGACAATGGATCCCAGGTCAACAGCAGAAACATCCTTGAGTGTTCCACCATACGAACCAACAGCGGTTCTGACTGCACTTGCAATAACTACTTCTCTCATGATAATCCCCCTTAATTAGATATAGTTAGTATCATTCTACACCCTGTTTATACTACGCAATTTTCATATTATGCTTCTAACTGAATGTTTATTTCCGGGAGCATCGCTTCCCTTCGAACAGATTCCCGCGTTCTTCCTTCTTTGTTTCGCTCGTAAATTATTTTCAAACCGTTCAATGTTATGGTTTTATCAATGATATCAATGGTATCAGTTTCACTGGCTATCAATGTGGACAATCCTCCGGTAGCAACCACTCTGATGGGCTTTTCGCCATCCTTGAGTTCACTTTTCATTTTGTCTACAATGTATTCCACTAACCCCACATATCCGTAAATGATCCCCGACTGCATACTATTCACTGTATTTTGACAAATAACCCTTCCGGGCTTTACCAAGTCAATCCGCGGCAGTTTTGCGGCTTTTTGAAAGAGAGCGTCACTGGATATTTTAATTCCCGGTGAAATAGTCCCTCCCAAGTATTCTCCTGCAGCTGAAATGGCACAAAAAGTAGTCGCCGTGCCAAAGTCAACCACAATGAGCGGCCCACCATATTTTTCAAAGGCAGCCACTGCATTGACAATACGGTCAGCCCCCACCTGTTTCGGATTATCGTATTGAATATCCATTCCCGTATTCGTTCCTGAATCCATGGAAAGCGGAAACAGATTAAAGAGTTTTCGAATTGCCAGCTCCATTGTATACGTTATATCCGGCACAACAGATGATACAATGACGTCGTCAACACTTTCCGGTTTCAGATCATAGTATTGCAACAATTGATTAATCAAAATAACATATTCATCCGAACTCTTTGCCTGATCCGTTGAAATCCTCCAAGAATACGCCAGCTTTTCTTGATTGAACATTCCCAACACAATGTTAGAGTTTCCTACATCAAATACCAGCAGCATATGTTCACCGTCCATTACAAGGTTTATTTTCCTATCAGTTCATGTTCTATTTTAACAGCTTACCTTCACTTTGACAACTTTTTAGCACTTACCCGCTTATCAAACTGCTTATTTCTTATCCGTATTCCGAACAGATACTTCCCCGCCGGAAAGTATCTCGCGGCAGCCATCTTCGTATTCTACTTCCAGGTTGCCGTTTTCAAGAATGTGAATTCCCATCGCCCGTTTCGTATGACCGCCTCTGATCACATTAAGCGACTTTCCCAAAACAGAAGAGTTCTCACGAATAATTTGGAGAGCTCTCTGCGAGGAATGTTCCTTCTCCATTTGCGCATAAAACTCTTCAAACTCTTGCAAAAAGCTGATTAGAAGCTCTGTTCGATTGACATTTCTGCCGGTTTCCAGACGAAGGGAGGTGGCCACATCTTTAATTTCATCCGGAAAGTCAACGCTGTTGACATTAATACCAACCCCCACCAGCAAATATTCAATTTGGCTGATTTCACCCATTAGTTCTGTGAGAATGCCACAAATTTTTTTATCTTTAATCAGCAGATCATTGGGCCATTTTATTTCGCACTTAATTCCCGTGTTGTGATAAATAGAGTGCCACATAGCAGCTGCTGCAAGCTGAGTTGTAAAGGAAGCTTTTTCCACGGAAAAGGTTGGTTTAAGAAAGATGGTTACCCAAATTCCTTTTCCCCTCGGCGAAGACCATGCTTTCCCCATTCGTCCTTTTCCTTTTGTTTGTTCCTCAGCAATCACAACATCTCCGTTTGAAAGTTGATTCTGTATCCCTTTTGCATAAAGATTTGTTGACTCAACCGAGGGCAGCACGGTAATATGATTACCAATAATCTTTGTACCGAGACGTTTTTTGATCTGGCTGGCCAAGAGGAATGATTCTTCCGAATTAAGCATGTACCCTTTTCTGTCTATGCTTTGTATGGGATATCCCTGCTCTTGAAGACTTTTGATATGCTTCCAGACGGCCGTTCTTGAAATCCCGAGACTTTGACTTAAATTCTGCCCGGAAAGACACTTCCCGTTATGATGCATCAGCAATTCAAGAATTTTTTCTTTCATGATGCCTTATGCTCCTTTTATTTAATCATTTCAAAACCCCCACAGGGTTCCCTGCGGGGGTTCTTCGATAAGGCTTTTAAAACAGTGACAAGAGAACACCGGCCGCAACCGCTGAGCCGATAACACCTGCCACGTTAGGACCCATGGCATGCATCAGCAGGAAGTTGCTTGGAAGCTCCTTTTGACCAACAGACTGTGAAACTCTGGCAGCCATTGGCACAGCCGATACACCGGCTGATCCTATCAGTGGATTGATGGCATTTCCACCCATAGCTTTGTTCATCGCTTTTGCCAGTAGAACCCCAGTAGCAGTTCCTACGGCAAAGGCCACAACACCCAATACAATAATCTGGATGGTTTCGAATCTCAAAAACTGTTCCGCTACAGCAGATGCCCCAACACTGACGCCCAGAAGAATGGTGACAACATTAATCAGTTCATTCTGTGCTGTTTTGGACAATCTTTCCGTTACGGTAGACTCTTTCAACAGATTTCCAAACATCAGCATCCCAACCAACGGAGTTGCCGCCGGCAACAGTAAGGATACCGCTACTGCTACTAGGATCGGGAAAAGAATTTTCTCTTTTTTGCTGACCTGCCGAAGCTGTTTCATTTTGATCACTCGTTCTTTTTTCGTTGTCAGCGCATACATAATTGGTGGCTGAATGATGGGCACTAACGCCATATACGAGTAAGCAGCTACCGCTATGGGGCCAAGTAAATGGCTTGCCATGAGTGCCGTAACCAGAATGGCTGTCGGACCATCAGCACCTCCGATAATTCCAATGGCAGAAGCTTCCTGTGCTGTAAAGCCCAGTAGCAAAGCCCCTGTAAAGGTAAAAAAGATCCCAAACTGAGCTGCCGCACCCAGAAATATACTGCGAGGATTGGCAATCAATGGTCCGAAATCCGTCATGGCACCAACGCCCATAAAGATCAGTGGCGGAAAGACGCCTAGCTGATTTCCTCTGTAGAAGTAGTTAATCAGGCCACCAGGACTCTCCGTATAATATTCTACCGGTATTCCCTCCCGAAGCATTTCAGCCGTCGGCTCTGCCAGCATGCGTGCCGTTTCTCCGGCAGCTTCCGGACTGATCGCTCTCAGTACGGTATCGCCAATCTCCATAACACCGGACATAGGCAAGTTGGTTAATAGCATCCCAAAAGCAATCGGCACGAGCAACAGTGGCTCAAAAGATTTACCGATAGCCAGATAAAGCAGTATGCCAGCAACGGTCAGCATGACCATCTCCTGCCAGGTCATGTTGGCGATGCCGGTGGTCTGCCAGAAGTTCATCAATAAGGTTCCCATGTGTGCATCTCCTTTCGTATCAATGGTTTCATCATTCTCAGTTATTTAATGGTGACAAGAATGTCTCCGCCATTGACTGCATCGCCTTCATTGACATGCAGAGAAGCGACTGTACCATCACATGGTGCCGGAATTTCATTTTCCATTTTCATGGCTTCCAGAATGATAAGGGTTTCCCCTTCTTTTACTTCCTGTCCTTCTTTTACCAATACCTTCCAAACATTACCAGGCATTGGCGATTCGACAGCTTCCCCACCTGCCGGTGCTGCTGACGCCGGTGCTGCCGCTTCTTTCTTTGGCGCTGCCGCTGCTTCCTGTTTTGGGGCCGCGGCCGCTTCCTGTTTCGGGGCCGGGGCCGCTGTTGGCGTTGGAGCAGCAGGTGCTGCCGGGGCTGATGATGCCGCACCATCTTTAATTTCTTCTACGTCCACTTCGTATGAAACACCGTTAACGGTAATGTTAAATTTTTTCATGAGTAAGACTCCTCCTTCTTTCTTCGATTCGAAATTTTTAATGCAACTGACGATTGATTTGCTGGATCCTGCCCAGACGATTCCAGGCCGGAGCCGTATCACTTGTTCTCACAATATTTCGTACAACAATGCTATGCGTTGATGTATGAAGACTGGCTGCTACGGCTGCTGTGATGACCGCCACCAGTTGTTCCTGGTCTTTTGCGGATTCTTTTGCACTTTCCTCTGTTTCCTGTGCTTCCTGTATTTCTGCTGCTGCAGGTTCTGGCTTTGCCGCTTCCTGAGTTTTTGCTTTTTGTGCACCGGCATCTGATTGTGCTACTACTTTTTCCAACATCTTAATAATCAGAAACAGCATAAACAGTGCTGCAAATACGATCCCAATTCCCATAATCGCAACCTGTACGCTTGCATAGAAGCGCTCAGCCAAAGTCATTTCATGGGATGCAACGCTTAACCTTTCCAATAAAGTCATGATTGTTTCACCTCGTTTTTTCCTCCTTTATCGGTCCTGATTGATTATACGGGCAGGTTTCCATGTTTTTTAGGAGGTCTGGTTTCCCGTTTGCTTGCCAGCATGTTAAGTGCATCGATTAATCGGGGACGTGTCGCTGAAGGTTCAATCACGTCATCAACATAGCCGCGTTCTGCCGCTTTATAAGGAGTGGCGAATTCACGTTTATAGTTATCAATCAATGCTGAACGGGTTTCCGGCGGATTATCAGATTCGCTGATTTCTTTTCGGAATATAATATTAGCGGCACCTTCCGGTCCCATAACGGCAATTTCTGCAGAAGGCCATGCCAGTACCATATCGGCTCCCAATTCTTTATTGCACATTCCGATATAGGCTCCACCATAGGCTTTTCGGACAATTAACGTAATCTTGGGAACGGTTGCTTCGCTATAGGCATACAGCATCTTGGCACCATGACGAATAATCCCGCCATATTCCTGGCTGGTTCCCGGCAAAAATCCAGGTACGTCTACCAGGTTTAGAATTGGTATGTTATAACAGTCACAAGTTCGTATAAACCGACCGGCTTTGTCCGATGCATTAATATCAAGGCATCCGGCCAAAACCTTTGGCTGATTGGCAATGACGCCCACGGATTGTCCGTTGATGCGAATATAACCGGTAATCATATTGGTTGCATAATACTGGCCAACTTCCAAGAAGTCCCCTTCG
>SLLE01000028.1 GCA_007134225.1 Tindallia sp. | reverse complement strand
TAGTATCCGGAATAAAAAATTTCTTTTTCCAATTCAATCATCCGGTTATCAATTTCCTGAAATACTTCTGTGTCCTGATCCCGGTGGTGTGCCTGCTTTGCAATTCGCAAAACAACCGCTGTAGAATATTCCGAGAAGAATTCTTTGCATTCATCGACGGATGGCATGTTAGGAGGACAGACCGCTTTTGTGCCAAAGGTATCACATGTTAATAAACATTTAAACCTCACCCAGTGTTTCACAACAATATCCTTTGCGTCAAGCCATTTGAAATCTTGAAATCCATGTTTCTGAATGGTTTTTTCTAAATGCTTGTAATCGATTATCATCACCTCTTTTAGATGTTTTAACGCCACAGGGACAGTTCCATCGTCTTCCTTACGGCCTACTATAGACCCACCGATTCAATCCAATACAAAAGGGCTACAATCAGGAATGCAGCTGGAATGACCACCACCCAGTCGTTCACTTTCAGAAGTTGAGGCAGTGACACGTCTCCATAATCCCCTTTTTGAAGGATTCCATCCTGAAGCTGTGGGTAGTAAGCAGCAAAGATTCCTGCTCCTATAAAAATTCCGATCAATCCACCAAACGTCGCATCTAAATAGCCATTACCTACGGCACCGGCAATGGTGCCGGGACAATACCCCAACAAGGCAAACCCAAGACCGAAAATTAAACCGCCTACAACATTTTTACCGACAGATCCTTTCTTGGGATGCAGTTGAATCCATCCTTTATGCTTCATATAATAGATACCGATCATGCCGGTGACCACTGCCGACAACATTATTTTCAATACGGTAAAGTCCGTGAGTAGCAGCTGCGATACGATGACATCATATTGAGTGGCTCCGCCTTTTTGGAGCAGAAATCCGAACAAAACACCAAAAACAAGGCCCCATATCAGCTGAGTATTGTTTTTCATTCTTTCCCTCCTTTCTCCTTCCACCCAGGTTTATGCAAGACCTAGAATAAGAGCTGAGCCGCAAGAATTCCACCAATAAAAAAACTGATGGCAGAAACCCAGCTGGAAAGCGTCAGCTGCATAGCTCCACTAATCCCATGGCCGCTGGTGCATCCATCCGCCCAACGGGCACCAAGCCCCAGAAAAATTCCTCCTATCACAGCCGCACCAACCCGCAACACCGGATTAGTGCCATAAGTGCCAGCCCATAGGTCCGGCACCCACTGCAATCCAAAGCTTCCGGAAAGTGTTGCTGAAAGGAACGATCCCAGCACAATACCAATCACCAGCATAAACTGCCAGTCTACTTTTAAGTTGATTTTTTCATAATAGGCTTTTTGAGCCACCTTGTCACCTCGAAACAGTTTTTCGATCATTCCGCTGCTTTTGGCAAAAGTGGTTGAGCAGGCAATGGGTTTGTTGGAAATCAGAAAGGTAAACCAGCTAAGAATACCAATTCCAATTCCTACCACATAAGGCGACCATCTTGCTTCCATCAGGAATTCCATCCGTCATCCCTCCTGTTATCTCTCGTTGACCTCGCCAGGATCCTTCCGGTAAGCCGTATAGAATCTGGACCCATGTGGATTCACGCAGGCACGGCATTCTCTTGCATGACCTGCCTCACTGTAGCCGGTCATGCCGCCAGCCAGATTGATAACCTTATGAAATCCCTTTTGTTTCAAAATACTGGTCCCCAAACTTGACCGGTTCCCGGAACTGCAGGCCAGGACCATTTTTTTCTCCGGATCCAGCTCTTCATGACGGCTTCGGAGCTCTGCCACCGGAATGTTCACGGCTCCATCTATATGTTCATCTTGAAATTCTCCCGGCGCCCGTACATCCAACATGACAAAGTCTCCATTACCCACCACCATGTCATGAAGGTCTTCTGCCGAAATTTGCTGCACGGATGCAGACCTAAGTCCGGAAGTTGCCCATCCCGTCATGCCACCGTCCAGATACCCCACGATCTGATCGACACCTGTTCGCCTTGCCCAAACCACGGCTTCCTGCGCCTTGCTGAAATCATCCGCCACCAACAGAATTTTTTTGTCTGTTGGGATGACCCAGCCGGCAAAGGTCGGAAAATTCCCATTTAGATCCAAGTGCCATGAGCCTGGTATATGTTGGCTTCCAAAAGCCAGATAGCTTCGCGCATCCAGCACAATATAATCATTGTCCTGCATCTTTTGACAAAAATCTGTGGGGGACAATTCTTCCAGCTTGGGCAATTCCTTCAACTTTGCAGGACCTTTACGGTTAACATCACTACATCGACTGAAGTGATCCGGAGCCGGAGGCATATTTTCCGTTAAGGATTTGATAAATTCCTGTTTATCTTTTATTTGAAGCACCTGGTTAAAATGACGCTCGTAACCAACAGTGCTGCGCCACTTGGCTCCCATAGCCCTGCCACAAAGGGATCCGGCACCGTGTGCCGGATAAACCTCACAATAATCCGGCAACTTCATTAGCTTGTCATGAAGGCTGTGATACAGTTTGCCTGCCAGTTCTTGCGCTCTGTCCGGAAAAAGGTCCGGCCGGCCTACGTCTCCAACAAATAGTGTATCACCAGTAAACACACCCACCGGACTGTCCGACCGGGATTTATCCACCACCACAAGACTCAGGTGTTCCGGTGTATGACCAGGCGTTTCCAGCACCTGCAGTTCCATGTCTTCCAGATGTATGGTGTCTCCTTCAGACAACGCTACATGATCAAAGGTGCATTCGGCAGATTTTGCTACATATATAGTAGCGCCAGTTTTTTCCGCCAGATCCATGTGGCCTGAAATAAAGTCGGCGTGAAGATGAGTTTGAATGATATGGGTTATATCAAACCCTTTCGCTCGGGCCTCCTCAATATAATGATCCACATCTCGCTGAGGATCGATGACTGCGCAGGATCTTTGCCCCGCTAGAATATAAGAACTGTGAGCAATTTTTTCGGTAAAATAGTGTTTTAAAAGCATTATTTTTCTCCTTTCCTTTTTCATGGATTAAATTTTTAAACGAAAAACACATAAAACATGACTACCACTACAATCAGGTAAATAAGCGTCATTCCACCTCCCGCTTTCATAAAATCTGCGTTTCGATAGCCGCCTGGCGAAAGCAGTAATGCGTTTACCTGGTGCGTCGGCAGCATAAAAGAGTTAGAAGCGCAAACCGCTGCCAGTAGTGCAACAGGCCTGGGATCCAGTCCTGCTATGATTGCCATATTGGTGACCAGCGGAACCAGCACCACCACCGCTCCCACGTTGGACATAAAGAGTGAAAAAAAACTGGCGATCAGCGCTACAGCGATCAACAATAAAACTGGCGGTCCTGCCTGAATTGTCCTCATGATATGATCTGCCATCCATTCTGCTGAGCCTGTTTTTTGCATAGCAGTCCCCAGGGGAATCAGTGCCGCCAACAGGAAAATCACTTTCCAGTCAACAGACTGGTACGCTTCGGCTATTTTCAAAACACCCAGCAATACCATCAATACTGCGCCGGTTAAGAAAGCCATGGAAACCGGCGCCCCTATCAACGTCAGAATAACTGCCGCTCCTAAACAGGCTACCGCAATCCAGGTTTTACCGGGCACCTGAGTGCTTTTTCCAAAGGGAGTAATCACCAGAAAATCTTCGCTCTCATTAAGTTCTTCTATGTGATCCCATAAACCATGAAGCACCAGCGTATCTCCCTGCCGAATCCTGTAATCCGAAAAATCTTCCTCTATCCGTTCCCCTTGACGGAACAGCATCAAAGGCTCTACTGCGTACCGTTTTCGAAGAGCAAATTCCCGAAGGGTCTTGCCGGCAATTTGCGACCTGGGCGGGACCACCACTTCCACGAAACCGGAAGATTCCGGGTCTCTCAAATATGGAAAAAGGTTTTTTGCCGTCGCTTTTTCGAGATCATACTCACTGGCAAAGCTTCCAACAGATTCTTCCTCTCCCTGAATTGCAAGAAATTGTCCCGTATAAAGTCGAGTACCCCTCCATGGGGCGCAGGTTATCCCCTCGTTCGCATTTATGCCCAGCAAATGCAAATTATGTTCCTTCCAAATTCCAGACTCTTCTACTGTTTTTCCGTGAAGTGATGAGCTTTCAGGTATTCGATAGTATTCAATGTTACGGCATAAATCGAGATTCTCCATAAGCTTTTCCTGGTAGGACTGCTTATGGAGCTGGTCACTCCTTTCGGGAAGAAAAGCCTTTCCGCCAAACCAGAAATAGAGTAGGCCGGATAACAAAAGGGCTGCTCCCACGGGAAATACCGCCAGCAGTCCATAGCTCTCCATGCCTTCGTTAATGAGCAAATCGTTTAAAACAATCAGCGGTGCCGATCCCACCATGGTCAGATTCGCTCCCAGAATAGCACCGAATCCCATGGGAATCATTAAATCAGATGCTGGAATTTTCTGCTTCCGTGAAATCCGCAGTACCACCGGCAAGAAAATAGCCGCCACTCCAACGGTGATCATGATTCCTGACAAAATTCCGGCAATCAACGAAACAAAAAAAACAATCTTCTTTTTTTCAGCACCAACCCTTTCCACAATCCGTTGCGATAAACGGTCTATGACACCTGTTTTGGACAAACCATGACTCATCATCATCACAGCAATCATGGCAATCACCGCATTGCTGGAAAACCCGGAGAAAGTTTCCTGAGCCGTTAAAATGCCGGTCCACCCTAAGGTAAGCATCACCAATATGGCAATCAAGTCAATTCGGAGAATGTCCAGAACCAGCATCAGAATGGTAAATACCAGTAACCCAAATACCATCATCATTGAAGCTTCCATGAAAACGCCTCTCTTTCGTTGCGCATCGCTTATAGCTAAATACCCGATATAACCGGCTGTAAACGTTGGCGATTTGACTTCTAAAACAGAAAAAGGCGCCTAAGCGCCTATATAACTAGCGAATATAGATTATCACAGTTTCTCTCACTTCTGTACCAGCCCTATCCTCCTGCACGCACGTCAAGGTCAAAATATTGACGCAACAGTTCCTTGCTGGTTTCATCACCAAATTGGTACATTCCTTCCAGACTTGCTATTGCCACATGATTGCCTTCCTCTAACCCTCTTTCCATTTGCTGTAAAGGTCGGAATATAGTGATTGAAGACTGGCTGGTGGAGAAAATCTGGAGCGAATGCTATAATGGGAGACGGAAATGCATCAACAACACTTCATCGAAAGCTGGAATAACAATGTTGGTTCTTCTGACCTTTTTCTTTACATTTATATTGATCATAACGAGCCTTTATCTCGGTATCTTTGTCGGATACCCGTTAATGGCAGGTTTATTGTTGTTCAGTTTCCTGTCGCTGCGTTTCGGAAACAGCACAAGACGACTGGCAGCTTTTTTGAAAAATGGTGTTCGAAAAGCACTGCCTGTCCTGAAAATTTTCATCCTCATTGGAGGCATTACCGGAACCTGGATGGCTGCCGGAACCGTACCTGGAATTGTCTATTACAGCTTACAGGTCCTTCACCCATCGTATTTTTATCTCGTGGCTTTTCTGGCTTGCTGTCTGGTATCTGTGTTAATTGGTACAGCTCTTGGAACCTGTGGTACCATGGGTATCGCTCTCATCACGCTGGCCCGGACCGGTGAAGCCAGTTTACCCATCGCAGCCGGTGCCATTATTGCCGGCGCTTACTTTGGCGATCGTTTTTCTCCCATGTCTGGAAGTGCCAACTTGGTGGCAACCCTTACCGGTACTAACTTATTTCAAAACCTGCGGAACATGGCTCGCACCATGATCCTTCCCTTCGGAATTTCAGTGGTCTTGTATACGCTGATTTCTCTACGCTTTCCTCTGCAGCTGGCAGATGGAGATATGAGCCGGCAATTACTGGAATCCTTTCAGGTAAGCTGGAAGACACTAATTCCTGCCATGGTAATGGTGCTGCTTTCTCTTTTTCAGATCAACGTAAAAATCGCCATGGGCAGTAGCCTGGTTGCTGCACTGGCAGTAACGGTTTTTCATCAGCAGTATTCACTTGCGGAAGCCCTTCGATTTATGGTGATGGGCTTTTCTCTTCCATCCTCCAATCCGCTCTATGATGTGATCCAGGGCGGGGGACAAATTTCCATGGCGTCGCCGGTGGTGATTGTCTTAACTTCCTGTATGCTGGCAGAGGTGATCTATGGCTCTCATTTTCTGGATCCCATTATTCAACGAATTACCGGTTCCATCAGTGCCTTTAAACGCTTTGGCTACATGATTCTTGCCAGCATTGTCACCGCTGGTTTTGGTGGCAATCAGACTGTTTCTATCGTTTTCACCGCCAATGTAATGCAGGACAACTACCAAAAGTTGCCGGACTTTCAACAGCGACTGGCCCTGGATCTGGAAGACAGCTCTGTGATTATCGCCGCATTAATCCCCTGGAACATAGCTGCCATGTTTCCCACCACTGTACTGCAGGTGGATCGGGCTGCCTTTTTACCCTTTGCTTTCTATCTGTATTTATTGCCCCTTTGCAGCTTATTGGTTTACTGGATAAGCGATCGATAAGAAAACCGATTCTAAGCAAGCACGATGAAGAATTCGCCGCAATCCGGTGCGTCAGGACCTTAATCATTTAGGTCTTCGACTTTTCTTTCTGCTGTTTTTGTCCCTTTTCACTCGATCTTTCCCGCTGCTTTTTGCCTCATATTTACGAGCAGGTTTTTCCGATTTCTTTTCTGATTTCTCTGACTTTCCTAGTTTTTTTGGTTTTCCAGACTTTCCAGACTTTCCAGGCTTTGCAGGCTTTCCAGATTTTTCTACTTTTTCTGGCTTTCCATATTTTCTTTTATCGTCTTTTTCCGCCTTCACCGGTTTCCGATCCTGATGCTTTTCCATACCAATCTGCCTTCGGTCAAGCTTCATCCCAATCCCTTTTTCAACCAGGTGAAGGGAATCTCTGTCCCTGGGTGTCACAAAGGTGACGGCCATGCCCACTTCTCCAGCCCGACCGGTACGACCGATTCTATGAATATAGCTTTCCACGTCCTGCACCATATCATAATTATAAATGTGGGTGATTCCCTCAATATCCAGTCCCCTGGCCGCCACATCCGTGGCCACTAAAAGCTGCAGTTCCAGCTTTCTAAAAGCTTTCATCACTTTTTCCCGTTTCCCTTGCGTCAGGTCTCCGTGAAGTTCCTCCGACAGATAACCCCATTCCTGCAAGGCCATGTTGAGGGCATGAGCTCTTCTTTTGGTGCGACAAAACACAATGGCCATAAAGGGCTTTTGTTCTCCTAACACTTGACAGAGGGCTTCCTGTTTTTTACGGTCCGTTGTTTCCACAACCATTTGTGAAATGGCTTCCAAGGTTACCGTTTCACTCTTTACATTGATCTGCTGAGCGTCTTTTGTCACCTTCTGAGCCAATTTTCTAACGCCGGCCGGAATGGTGGCGGAAAAAAGCATGGTTTGCCGATCTTTGGGCGTATGGCTCAAGATCGTCTCCACTTCCGGTAAAAAGCCCATGTGAAGCATCTGATCCGCCTCATCCAGCACCAGTATTTTTAGGTTTTTCAGCTGCAGCGTTCCTCTACGCATATGATCCAGTAATCTTCCCGGTGTTCCAATAACCAAATGAACAGCGCCTTTCAGCTTGTGAAGCTGCTTTTCTACATCCTGACCGCCGTAAGCTGCCAGGATATTTAATTCGGTATTCTCCGCCAGTTTTTTTGCTTCATGTGTGATTTGAATCGCCAGCTCCCGCGTCGGCGTCACCACCAATGCCTGTACCTTGCCTTCTTCTTTGTTGATTCTTTCCACCATGGGAAGTAAAAATGCCAGGGTTTTGCCGGTGCCTGTCTGTGCTTGCCCGATCACATCCTTTCCTTCCAAAAGCAGAGGAATGGTTTTTTCCTGAACGGGAGTCGGTACGGTAATCTGATCCTTCTTTAATTTATCGATCCATTGCCTGTTAATACCCAAAGACTTAAAGCCTGATGCCATTATACAATCTCCTGTTCTCTTCGTTTTTCAGTTTCGTAAAAATGCGTCGCTCTATTATATCATAAAGGGCAAAGGAACTACGAAAAAAGGTCCACTGGCAATACTGCTAATGGACCCGGAAAAAAACATTCGGCTTGCGCTCCGGGATTGAATTCGGCATGGCAAAGACAATGGCATCGATGTATACGTTAGTACCAAAAAACCACCTCCGTTGCCGAAGGTAGTTTTTTGTTTCATTCCATTGTCAAAATTATTACAGCTTCAACATAAAATCTGCATAAGCCTGTGTCGCATGTTCTCCTACATCAAGTCCCTGCACCTCTTCTTCTGCATTAACGCGCAGTCCAATGGTTGCTTTAATGGTTTTGAAAAGCACAAAAGATGTAGAGATCGTCCATAGTGCAATGGCCAATACGCCGGTTAGCTGAACCAAGAGCAAGGAAACACCGCCACCGTACAACAATCCACCTTCGACAGCAAAGACTCCCACCATGGCTGTTCCGAGGCTTCCACATAATCCGTGGACACCAACGGCTCCTACTGGGTCGTCGATCTTAAGCTTTTTATCAACGAATTCGATTCCAAAGACGATGACAAATCCTGAAATGCTCCCAATGATGATGGCACCCCATAAACTAACATCGGCAGTTCCTGCCGTAATCGCCACCAATCCTCCAAGAGCACCGTTGAGGGTCATGCTTACATCCGCATTTCCATACCGCACCCAGGTGATGATCATGACCATCAACGCACCGGCAGCTGCCGATAAATTGGTTGTCATGGCAATCATGGCGATATCCGTTGTCGCTTCCAACGTACTGCCAGCGTTAAATCCAAACCATCCCATCCAGAGAATAAAAACCCCTAAAGCTCCCAGAGTAATGCTGTGGCCTGGTATCGCTTTTGCTTTTCCTTCTTTTGTGTATTTTCCGATACGGGGCCCGACGACCATGGCACCCATCAGTGCTGCCCAGCCACCAACCGAGTGTACGATGGTTGATCCGGCAAAATCGACAAACCCTAATTGGTCCAGCCATCCGCCGCCCCAAGTCCAGTGGCCGACAACCGGGTATATGATTAATGTGATAAACATGGTGTACACAAGATATGATTTGTACTGCGTTCTTTCTGCCATTGCCCCGGAAACAATGGTAGCAGCCGTTGCCGCAAAAACAGTCTGAAACAGAATAAACACCGTTATAGGAATGCCTCCAACGTCAAGATCCATTAGCTGAGGATTGAAAAATCCAGACCATCCGAAGAGACCATTAAAAGATTCACCAAACATAAGTCCAAAACCAAAGAGAAAAAAGATTAATGATCCCATTGAAAAGTCCATTAAATTTTTCATGATAATGTTACTGGCATTCTTCGCCCTGGTAAATCCAGCTTCTACCATGGCAAAACCTGCCTGCATAAAGAAAACAAGAATTGCCGCAATCAATACCCATATGGTATCCATAACTACTTTCAGTTCTACGACTTCCATTTCTATCACCCTTTCTTCATTAAATCGCCAGTTCGCCTCTTTCTCCTGTCCTTATTCGAACAGCATCTTCCACATTGTAAACAAAAATCTTTCCATCTCCAACTTCCCCGGTAGCGACTCGAAGCTTAATCTGTCGAATTAAGTCTTCCAGTAATTCATCGTTGATAATGACTTCAGCCTTCAGCTTGTGTACCAGATTGATCTGCACTTCTGTACCTCTATAAATTTCCTTGGAGCCTTTTTGGTTGCCATAACCCATCACCGTTGTCAGCGTCATCCCGGTTGCGCCTTCCTTTTCAACTGCCGTCTTCAATTCTTCCAGTTTTTCCGGCCGAATAATTATTTCCAGTTTTTTCACGGTCATTCACCTCCTTTCAAATAGAAAAACGGCATCGTAATAAATACGACGCCGTTGTCATCATTTTCATCCATGAACCAAAAAGGCGCTCCCCCACATAAGCAACGTAATGCTGCCGGTGAAAGAACGCCTTTGTTCCTAAATGCATGTAGTTTTGTTAGAACTTTTAGAATAATTTAAATTATAGCATGTTATTTCCAAAATGCAAGCCTTTTTCGAAACTTTTTTTCAAATTTCTCAGAACACCCCAATAAGAATAGATATGCAGAACTGCATGAAAACGTTATCCTCAATTTCCTCCCTCATTAT
>SLLE01000187.1 GCA_007134225.1 Tindallia sp. | reverse complement strand
GCTGGAAGCCGGCGGTTATTTCCAGGCCGTGGAAGAAGGGTTCTTTGTGGATTCCGGCCATTATCCGGAGCGTAACGGAGACGGAATTTCCCGTAAAATTGACGGTGGTGTTGGCCATGGAACAGTGTATGAGCGGGATGAAGATTATTTTGCGCCGGTAACGGCTCATTTCGGTTATAATAATGTGGCTCAATTCGATCCATCTGCCGTCGAAAACCCATCAAAACTGATTGATGGATGCACCCTTGAAAAGCCGGAAAAAATCATTTTTATTGACGAGCTGGATGAAAGTGACAACGTTCACGTCCGGTTGGAAGAGAAAAAAGACCTGATGAATACCACTACCATTAAGCCGGAAATGGAATGGCTGGGTGACGGCATCGTCATGCTGAACATGTTTATTCCAAAGTCACGCCGTGTGGCTGAGTATGCGGCCATTGAATTTGCCAAGAAAATGAACCTGAAAGAAGTGGAAGTCATCCACCGGGAAGTGATGCATCCTTCCGAAGGAACCCGGGTGGAACTGAAAGGGAAAGTAGACTTCACCATCGATGAAAACGATCTGGTGATTCCTCCGGAGCCGGAAGTTATGTCCGCAGACCAAATTCGAGAAGCCGTGGAAAAGAACCCGCTTCGCATTGTAGCCGGCACCGTTGGTGAAGATGAGCACTCAGTAGGTCTGCGTGAAATAATTGATATCAAACATGGCGGGATTGAAGCGTACGGCATTGACTCCCATTACCTTGGCACTTCTGTCTCCATCGAAAAACTGGTGGATGCTGCCATTGAACTGAATGCCAATGCTATTTTGGCGTCTACCATTATCAGTCATGATGAGACCCACTATAAAAACATGAAAAAATTACATGAAACCTGTATCGAGAAAGGGATTCGTGATAAGGTGATTCTGGTGGCCGGCGGCACGCAGGTCACACCGGAAATCGCCGTTGAGCAGGGAGTCGACGCCGGGTTTGGGCGTGGAACCAAAGGGATTCATGTTGCCACCTTCCTGGTTAAAAGAATGGAAGAGATGAATGATGAAAATTGATGTCCTTGTAGCTGAAATCGGAAGTACCACAACGGTTGTCAATGCTTTTAACGGTATTGACAGCGATGACCCGGTATTTCTGGGCCAGGGGCAGGCATCAACCAGCGTGCTGGAGGGCGATGTTCGCATCGGCCTCCGGGGCGCTATTGATGATTTAGCCTCTAACCTGGATCAGAAATCCGTTGAATATGATGAAATGCTTGCTACCAGCAGTGCCGCCGGCGGTTTAAAGATGACGGTGCACGGATTGGTTTATGACATGACGGTGCGGGCAGCCAAGGAAGCAGCCCTGGGAGCCGGAGCCAATCTGCATCAGATCACCGCCGGGAAACTGAGGCGCAGCGATTTGAAAAAAATGCAGGAAATCAAACCCAATATTATTCTCATCGCCGGTGGCGTTGATTACGGGGAAAAAGACACAGCCATTGAGAATGCAGAAAAAATTGCCGAACTAAATCTAAGAGTT
Source organism: Tindallia sp. (assembly GCA_007134225.1). Lineage (GTDB taxonomy): Bacteria > Bacillota > Clostridia > Peptostreptococcales > Tindalliaceae > Tindallia. Next base: position 999 of record SLLE01000187.1, on the reverse strand, counting down.
CCCATAATCTATGCCGGAAATGTGGAAAATCAGGAAGAAATCAGGCTTATTTTTGAAGAAACTGAAAGCCGGCTCTATGTGGTGGAAAATGTTTACCCACAAATAGATAATTTGAACATAGAGCCTACCCGAAAAGTCATTCAGGACGTTTTTGAAGAACATATCATCCATGCACCGGGGATGAAACAGGTGCGTGAAATGGTCAACGGCCCGATTATTCCGACGCCAGGTGCCGTGATGGTGGCTTCCAAACTTTTGAAAGAAAAAATGGGTGATCTTATCGCCTTTGATGTAGGCGGTGCTACCACAGACCTGCATTCCGTCACAGAAGGAAGCGAAGAGATCAACAGGATACTCCTAAGTCCGGAACCCGTGGCCAAACGAACCGTAGAGGGAGATCTGGGCGTCTTTGTGAATATGAAAAACATTGTCGACCTGATCGGAAAAGAAGAACTGCAGGAAGAAATGGACTTTGATATTGATGAAATGATGGAAAATCATGTCCCAATCCCACAAACAGACAAACAGATCCAGTTTGCTGAAAGACTGTCTCAGGAAGCTGTTAAAGTAGCTATTCAACGGCACGTTGGAAAAATTCGCAACTTATATGGTCCCGGAGGTAAGACAACCGTGGCGGAAGGAAAAGACCTTTCCGGCATTCAATATGTTATTGGAACTGGTGGAGCCCTGACCCGGTTGCCTAACGGCGAGGAAATGCTTCGTCAGATCCTTGGTTACAATCATAAGAATAAAATGATGCCGACGGAAGAGGCAAAAGTGCTGCTGGATCACGATTATATCATGGCTTCCTTAGGCGTTTTATCTAAAAAATATCCGGAAACCGCTTTTCACTTGATGAAACAAAGCATGCGTTGGAATGGAGCTGAATAGCATGTACCCAAGAATAGAAATAAACACTGATAAGCTTACGTATAACGCACAACAGATTTGCCGGATGACGGAAGCCCATGGCATTACACCGGCGGCCGTTACAAAGGG
>SLLE01000029.1 GCA_007134225.1 Tindallia sp. | reverse complement strand
CGGTTTCGCCTTCATCACATACCAGGCCTCGGTCTTTCCCAGGTCATTTTCATGGGCCAGGGAGTAGTCGTCCCCGGGATGCACCTGTACCGAAAGGGCTTGTGTTGTATTAATAAGTTTCAGCAGCAGGGGAAATCGGTCATAGGTCATGGCCGTCCCAAAAAGATCTGTCCGCTTTTCGCCATACAGCTGCGACAGGCTTTTTCCCTCATCGGGGCCGTCCAGCACCGTACTGGTTCCGTTCCGGTGAGAGGCAACGTCCCAGCTTTCACCGATGCTGCCGTTTGGCAGATCGTCGCGAAAAGCTTCCAGATCCCGGCCGCCCCAGATTTTTTCAACATACAAGTGGTCAAACGTTAATGGCTGCATCTTCAACCCTCCCTCTTCTCTTCATACCCAATAATTGGAGGGATCCATACTAAAAAGAGGAGGTCATCCTATGCTTTATGGTGCCATTGAAGCCGGCGGCACAAAATTCATCCTTGGTATTGGTGATGTGCATGGAAATCTGTTGGAACGCCAGAGTATTTCCACCCGTGGACCGAATGAAACCATGAAAGAGGCAGCGGACTTTTTTAGCGATTTCCCCATCGCTTCTCTGGGTCTGGGCTGCTTTGGACCCCTGGAGCTAGATGAAACATCTCCCCGCTACGGATTCATCACAACCACCCCGAAAAAGCAGTGGGTGTCCTTTGATATTCTTGGAACCCTGAAGCGACAGCTGAAGATTCCCGTTGTCATCAGCACCGATGTGGGCGCCGCTGCCCTTGGAGAAATTACCTATGGCGCATTTTCATCCCAGCAAACATTGCTTTACCTAACCATTGGCACTGGTATTGGCGGCGGGTACGTGATCAACGGCCGGATTCATAACGGTATGCTGCACCCGGAAATCGGTCACATACAGATCAACCGACAGCCGGGGGATCTGCATCCCGCCAACTGCCGGTATCATGATAATTGCCTGGAAGGACTGGCTGCCGGTCCGGCGATTGAAAGCCGAACCGGCTTGCCCGGTGTCCAGGTGCACGATGATCACCCTGTGTTTCCCCTCATTTCTGATTATATTGCCCAGGCCCTGGCCACCTGCATTCTGGTGTTATCACCCACCAAAATTGTGCTGGGCGGCGGCGTCATGGAACGCGCTTTTCTTTTCCCGATCATTCGCAAAAAAACCCTGGCTCATCTAAATGGCTATCTGGAAACAGAAGCTCTTCAGCACATGGACACCTACATCATTCCACCCAGCCTTGGCAAGCATTCGGGCATCATGGGCTGCCTGGCACTGGCGCAAAGAGCAGCAAAGATGCCATGACACATGTTAACCAGCTTCCGGATACGGAAATACACCAACAACATCTCCTCAGGAATTAGGTTTAGTCCAATGCTCAATCTTCTCTATCAGATGCTCCAGCTTATAAGGCTTGGCCATATAATCGTCAACACCCGCTTTCAGAATCTCTTCCCGATCCCCTGGCAGCGCCTGGGCAGTGATGGCAATGATAGGGATGCGGACACCAGTTTTTTGTTCCATCCTTCGTATTTCAACTATCGTTTGCAATCCATTTTCCAGTTTCAATTTCATGTCCATCAGAACTACGTCAAAACGATTCTCCCGGTAAGCGGCCATCGCCTCGCGATTGTTCTTGGTTGAAGTCACCCGCCACCCTTTTTTTGTTCCTATTCTTTCAATGACTAAACGACTGTTGGTATCATCATCGACAACGAGCAAATCTATATTTCTTTCATCATTTCTTTCTTTTTCCATCTTATCAATGACTTTTGCTTCCATCTGTTCTTCTGGTAATTCGAAAACCGTAGTGAAGAAAAATTGACTGCCCTTGTTTTCCTGGCTTTCGACCCAGATTTTTCCCTGCATGTGTTTCACGATCGATCGGCATATTGTCAATCCCAGGCCGGTGCTGCCTTGTTGACAGCTGAAAGAATTTCTTCCCTGTCTAAAGCTTTCAAAGATCCTTTCCTGATGCTCCTGAGGAATCCCGATACCTGTATCCTGAACCTTCCACTCCAGCTTGATCTGCTGCCCTTTCTCTTCAATCATTTTTACCGTTAGGTCAATTTGCCCTTCTTTGGTAAACTTAAGTGCATTGCCCACCAGATTGATTAGCACTTGCTTTAGTCGAACAGGGTCTCCGGCCAGTTTTTCAGGAAGTTTTTCGCCGGATTGAACGTTAAATGTAAGCCCTTTCATTTCTGCCATCGGCACAAATATTTTTTTTACTTCTTCCAATAATGCTTGCAATTCAAAAGGATATTTATCCAGCTGATTACCACCTACCCCAAGTTTTGAATAATCAAGGATATTGTTGATCAGGTTTAACAGAATATCAGCTGATGTTTGCGCAATGCACGCAATCTCTTTTTGTTCTTCTGTAAGCTCTGTCATTTCCAACAGATGCAGCATTCCCACAAGCCCGTTTAAGGGTGTCCTGATCTCGTGGCTCATACTGGCAAGAAAACGGCTTTTTGCCTGAACCGCATCATCAGCTTTTTTAATGGCGACTTTCAATTTTTTATT
>SLLE01000023.1 GCA_007134225.1 Tindallia sp. | reverse complement strand
GGTGGATTTTTGATGTGTAAAAAACCTACAATGGAGTGGTTCAAATAGTTATGCTTGTGCATGGCGTCCACGTATTGTCCACCGTTGGCAGACTGACCAAGCACCAGAATATGGTGCATCTTCTTGTCGTCCAAATTCCTTGAAAGTCTCATTTGTCCATAAATTGCCTTGAACAAAATCGAACTCACTAAAAAAATTGCATTGAATCGCAAATGATCTACATGAGCATAGTCAGAAATCATTAATAATAATATACCAAAAGACAGAAAATAGGAGGCGATGAATGCAAGCACCGTCTTGGCGGCTAAACGCAGGGAAATCGCTTTGTTGCTTCTGATGTATGAATCATAGAGCTCTATGACGTTAAAAATGGAAAAATAGACAATCACAATAATGCTGATATAGCCCATTGTCTCCAGGCCATTCAAACCAGGGACTCTTCTCCCGTCAATTTGATTCCACCTACTATATAGAACAAAATATCCTATGCTCACAGCCAATAGATCCAAGAGTATATAGATCGTTTTGACAAGCTTAATCTGCCATCTCAACATGGTGCTTCCCCTTGGGTCTCTATATTTTACCGGATTCCGAATAGAATCGTTCCGTTCATCAAGCAACTTGATTGGAATCACTGTGTGTATGTCATTTATTACCCATATGCACCTGTCAGCAAACGATATTATCGCTCTCACGGCAAATGAATTAGGAGTTAGCAAATTGCAAAATCCGAGGCAAAAATCAAAAAAAGACCCTCTGTTCAAAAAACCAGGGAGTCTCTTTTTCTGTTTAAATCATGGTTTCTCGGACAATGGTCTGATTGCGATCCGGGCCTACGGATACCATCTTCACCGGGATACCGACTATTTCTTCAACTTTTCTGATGTATGTTTTTGCTTCTTCCGGTAAATCGTCGTACTTGGTGATGCCGGTAATATCCGTTTTCCAGCCTTTCAGCTTTTCGTAAACCGGCTCACATTTTGCCAGCGCGGAAAGACTTGCCGGAAAGTAGGAGGTTTCTTCCCCATCCAGTTCGTAGGCGGTACAAATCTGAATTTCGTCAAACTGATCCAACACGTCCATCAGCATCAGGGAAATTCCGGTGAGGCCATTGATCCGCTTTGCATATTTGAGCATCACGCCGTCCAGCCAGCCACAGCGTCTTGGGCGCCCGGTGGTGCTTCCGTATTCATGCCCTTTTTTCCGAATGGCATCGCCGGTTTCGTTATCCTGCTCCGTTGGGAAAGGTCCTTTGCCAACCCGGGTGGTGTATGCTTTGACAACGCCCAGAATTTCATCAAAGGAATTGGGTCCAACACCGGCGCCGGTGCAAAAACCGGCGGAAGTCGGATGGGAGGACGTGACGTAAGGGTATGTTCCCAGGTCAATATCCAGCAGCGTCCCCTGCGCTCCCTCAAATAAAACTTTTTTGCCGCTTTCCAAGGCTTCATGAAGCAGAATAGTGGTGTCCGTGATGTATTCCTTTAAATGAGCACTGTACTGGCAGTAAGTTTCAAAGATTTTTTTCGGGTCAAAGCCATCTGCATTATAGATTTTTTCCAGGAGTTTATTCTTCCTTTCCACCTGATAATAGATGGAGGCCTCCAGCTTTTCCAAATCCAAAAGCTCGCCGACACGAATACCGGATCGCTCAATCTTATCCATGTAACATGGCCCGATCCCCCGGCGGGTTGTTCCAATTTCCTGCTCTTTTCGGGCTTCTTCTTCTAACTCATCGATCCGCTTGTGATATGGGAAGATCATATGAGCCCGTTCATCTATTTTGATGGTGCTGATTTTTACATTCTTACTTTTCAGCTTATCCACTTCATGCAAAAAGCCTTCCGGATCAAACACCACCCCATTACCGATAATGTTCAGCGTTCCTTCGTATAGGACACCGGAGGGCATTAAGTGAAAGGTGTATTTATTGTCACCTACCACGACGGTGTGTCCGGCATTATTTCCTCCCTGTGCTCTCACCACAACATCTGCATGTCCTGCCAAGTAATCAATCAGTTTTCCTTTACCTTCGTCGCCCCATTGGGCGCCAACGATGGCTGTTGATGACATTTTCTTCACTCCTTGCTGGTTTCTTCCCATTGCTCAGCTATTGATTTAATACCGTATGTATCCTATAACGGTCTAAAAGTCAGACTTATCGTACCACAGGATAGAAAAAGCGTCAACAACTAGCAAAACCCGCCCATTTGGCGGGTTTCTCGTGCTATACATTTCGTTACTGTACGTCTGCCTTCTCCAGGTATTCGTTCAAGTCGTCCACCAGCTTCGATACATCAATGCCGTGCACCTGTCCGGCATCGGCGATGCTTTCCATGGTGGCTCCAGGGCATCCAAGGCAGGCAAGGCCGTGTTTCATAAAAATAGGAGCCATGCCTGGATCCATTTTCAGAACATCCATAATGGTCATTTCCTTATTTACTTTTGACATTCTATCCCTCCTTAAGCGGATTTCCGCTGTTTAATCCATACTAAAGTTGTCAAGATTATTGTATCACAGAAGCGTTTCTGTGACAACCGTAAT
>SLLE01000074.1 GCA_007134225.1 Tindallia sp. | reverse complement strand
CTGAGATGGGATGTTACTGTCTTAACTGCAACAATGAATTGGTGGCAGAATTATTGGGTGTGGATGCGTACACGGACTATCCACCAACCATTGTAGCCGTGGATGAGGATGGCGTTGAACGCAGATGAGTCGGGACGGAGGTGACTCGTCCTTCCAGGAAAGATCAGCGGGATGCTGCTGTATCCAACGGTCGATGATAATCTGGAGCAGAAATATGTTATTCAGGGCAATGTCTATCATGTAAATACAGTTAATCTGGCTGTTCCGTTTGAACAAATTCGGGAGCGATTGTTGGCGATTGTACAGGTTTCCGATAGAATCAGCGGATAGGGGTGAGAAGATGTTGATTCAGATGCTAAATGCTATCATGGCGGTATGTGTTGATGATGGGCTGGACAGCTCACAGCTAAGAGCGGACATTGAAAAGCTCTTGGCATATCTTCCCTATTTTGAAGTTGCGGATGCGGAATTGGTGTGCCAGTGGACCGAATCTAAAAAAACTAGTGAAAAGAACTACACCCTTCCTTACCCGGTTTATGATGAAAAGCTGGAGCAATTTGTGAAGGCTGTTTATGATTCCGAACTGATGATCTCTCGCTATCAAGATGTGATTCACCAGCATGGCCTTCACATGGGAGAGAATCTGATGGATACTATTCACATAGCTGACTTGACGCTGACCCGTGCGATTCTGACCGCTTATATCCGTCAGGAACGTTTCTGTGACGGTCTGTGGCAGTCAGCAGTGGAAGAGAAAGCATTTTACCGGATTCTATTGAGGCTCGGAGATTTTATCCGCTGATGGTTCATATTTTTTCTGCATTGTCGAGGATTCCAAAGGGGCTGGAGCTGATGAATCAGGATACGTACATTAACAGCAGTCCGGTGAATGCATTTCTTCAGTGGATGGAGCAGCGGATGGATACTCCTGGATCGTTCCGTCATGCTTATTTGCTGAAGAAGCAACACAAGCCATGGTCATGTGACAGTCTTTTTGATGCCTATCAAGAGTACTACTGGCCTTACATTGTCCATGATCAGAAAACCGAAAAAAAAATCCATAGATCAAGCTTTGGTGAAACAATGGAGGATCTTTTCTCGCTTTCCCAGGTTCTGAAGGCAAGTTTGCATGACCTCGATCAGAGTGCATGTAAGGATTGCTGTCTTGAGATCTTGCGGTGGGGTGGAGTTCTCAACTATAACCGCCAGAAAATAGAAGGGTTTGGAGATGAGCTGTGCCAGTACTTGATCTTTGTGCAAAAATGGCTGAGAGAAGACAAAGAACTGGAGCATTATCATCATCCGGATATTTTGATGAACGCAGGCTTTACTAAGATCTATGCCCTGCTGGTGGAAGATTTCATCATTTATGACGGCCGGGTAGGGGCGGCCGTGGGATCATTGGTCAGGCGTTTTTGTGAAGAGAAGCAGCTGGAAACCGTTCCTGCTGAATTGAAATTTGCCTGGGGACAGGGAAGAGTAACTGCAGGCGGTAGTTCTGTTGACCGCAGGAATCCGAGCAGGGGGAAGTATGTATTTCCAGCATTTTCCGGTAACAGGAAAAGGCATTTGGAAAGCAATCTGATGGCGAACTGGCTCCTGGGTGAGATGGTTCGGCGAACCGGCTCCAGGTTTAAACTGCTGGAGGAGGATCGACGACTCTGGGCGCTGCAGTCTGCGTTGTTTATGATTGGATATGATGTGTCTTCAAATGAATAAGAATAGCAGTGGAGGTGACACATGGCTAATACCAACTTATTGAAAACAGTAGTTGAAAAAGAAATCATAAAGATGTATTGCGAGAAGCATGTTGCTTCGCAGATTGAACTGAGCATAAAGATGGTGAAATTTATCTTTGACGGTACGGAACCAGACCTGGTGGCGTACCGCGCTGCGGATCGAACCCTGCACCTGGGAGAGATTACCACCTCCGGCTTTCAAGGACAGAAAGGAAAAAATTTCCATATAGGAGCAGTCAAGAAAGTGTTTGAGGCTTTTGCCAAATTCACTTTGTGGCGGGATGACTTGGATACCATTCTCCAGCGTTTTCGGGAATGCGGAATCGATAACGAGGTTGAAAATGTCGTGGGGTCCTTCATTGTGCCGGAGGGATGTAAGTTTATTCATGCGCTTGGGTATCGGAATAAGCTTTTTAACAAAGGGATTATGACGCTTGAGGTAATCCCCTTAAAACCGGAAACAATTGAAGTCATGCTGGAAGTGCATCATTCAGCAAAGGCAGAGATTTGGATTAAAAAAGGTGATGTCAAGTGAGACGCTTTCTAAGAGGTTCAATCTGAATATTTATGTGGCTGAAAGGGGTTGACAGTTATGTCGTTTTTTGATGATTTGTGTCAACGAATCTATGGAGCCGGTTTTTTCACATGGAGCCGGTTTTTTCACAGCTGATCGTGCCTGTCACTTACCTTGTTCTCGTCATCCTTCAGCTATACTGTGGAGTCGCCAAAGCGAAAGTTTAATATCTTCGGTGTTCAAAATACTGGAGATTTCGGTAAGATATTGATTAACTTTGGATCAATGAAGGGTAT
>SLLE01000109.1 GCA_007134225.1 Tindallia sp. | reverse complement strand
TTTCCGCGTCGAAATCTGTATTGTTGAATCTTCTGCTTGCTTGGCCGCCTGCAGTGCGTTGAGAAACAGGTTAATGAGAATCTGCCGAAACTGCTGAACATCAGCTATGATATAGGCATGAGCATTCAGTTGTTTTTCAATTCGCACATTATTTTGTTTGGCCTCACCGGAAAAAAATTCAATTGTTTCCTCCATCACTTCTTTCACAGGGCACAATTCTTTTTGCGGTTTCTGGGGTTTTGAATAATTCAGCAGATTGGTAATGATTTCGTTTAGTCGCTTGATTTCCTTGGGTACATCCACGGAAATTTTTTTTCTAAAATCTTCTTTGTGATATTTTTCCGGAATAAGTTCCACATAAGCCTTAATGGTCGTTAATGGATTTCGGATTTCATGGGCAATTCCTGCTGTTAACCGGCCCAGTGACTCCAGCTTGTCTTTTACCAAAATTTTCTCCTGTAGCATTTTCACGTCCGTTACATCTTTGAAAGTGATGGTCGCACCAAAAATCTCATCTTCCGAGATTTTCAGCGGACAGATGTTGTATTCAAAAATTCTGGTTTCTTCACCCTGCTCAATTTCGCGTTGGATTCCAATCTTCGATTTCATCTGTTCGATGACTTCCTGATAAAGATTTTCATCGATGTACTTCACCGCCGAAGTGTCGGTTAGTTTTTTCCCAATCAGATTTTCTTTCGGTGTATCCAAGTACGCTTCGCCTTTTGTATTGACGTAGAGAATTTCCCCTTTTTTATCCAACGTCATTAATGCACTGAAAATGCTGTTCAGTGTCTGTTCCTTAAAGTTTGATTCTCTTTTTAAATCTTCCGTTCTTTTTTCCACTTCTTTCTTCAGCACATCATTCCATTTGTAGAAAATCAACATCATGAAGATGGAAAAGATAAACAGGGCGATGGATGCGGCCAGGATTTTCCCGACATAATCCGGTGGCGAGTGAATGGGTTGCCCGAACCATTTGCTGTAAATGGTGTCGTAGGTGCCTTTTTCTTTGACTCTCTCCAATCCTTCATTAAAGAGAGGAATCAAATGCGGATTGTCCTTTTTAGTTGCCAGGGCATATTTTTCAGGATTGATTTCTTCCCCAACGATTTTGACGCGCTCCTGGTAGTTGTTTTTTTGGACAATATAAAGTCCTACCAGCCGATTGCCGACATAGGCATCCACTTCTTCATTATGCAGTTTTTGAAGCGCTGCCTCCTGGTTTTCCGTTTCAATCATTTCAATGTCCGGGATATCCACGAGCAAATCGATGGAAATATCGTATTTTTGAACAGCCACCTGCTTTCCGGAAAGATCCTGCAGGTTCACCACATGCAAGTTGTCTGTTTGAACAAAAATGGACAGGGACGAGGTAAGGTAAGCATCAGAAAACTGATAGATCTCTTCTCTCGTTTCTGAATATTTCATTCCCTGAACCGCGTCAATTTCCCCGGATTCCAGGGATTGAAACACCAGGTACCAGGGCATGGGTCTCAGTTCAATATTCAATCCCATTTCCAAGGCAATGGCATTCATCAAATCCACGTTAAAACCGCGGTAGACGTCGTTTTCATCCATATACTCAAAAGGCGGAAAATAGTTGTCTCCGCCGATCACAATGACTTCATCAATGGCATACACTTCTTCATAGAGGCCTGGTCGCGCCTCACAGAAATCCGGCAACCAGAAAACAGCCAGCACGAGAGCCAGCAGGAAGACCAGCAGGAATTTTTTGTATTTATCCATATCCATTCACCAGACATTTCTCTTGAATTAATTTTTTTTGATTAAGCTGATCAAGCTTCTATTTCTCTCTTTTTCAGAATATGACCGATAAAGTTAAGCATGATCATCGCCGCCACGCGACAGGTTGTTCCGGCCGGATCGTACTGAGGTGCCACTTCTACCAGGTCAAAAGCAACTACGTTTCCTTTATGTGCAATGAGCTCCAGGAGTTGGTTCAGTTCCTCCCAGTCAAATCCACCGGGCATGGGAGAACCTGTTCCTGGCGCCAGGGTGATGTCACAGACATCTATGTCTATCGTAACATAATAATGGGCCGATGGGGGGATCCTTTTCGTAACGGCTTCCATCCCCATCTTTTTGGCTTCTTTGGCCGTGACCAGCGTGCTTCCAAAACTTCTGGCTTCTTCAAAATCTTCTTTCATACTGCTGCCGATGCCCCGAAGGCCAATTTGTGCCATTTTTTTAATATGGTTCATTTCGGACATGCGGCGCATAGGGCTTCCGTTGCCTTTTTTCTTTCCACCAGGCCCCATCGACCAGTCCAGATGAGCATCCAGTTGGATAACAGTCAGGTCCGTGTAGTCATCCAGCGCCTGGGCAATAGGAATGGATATGGAATGATCGCCACCCATAATCGCCGGGGTAACTCCTTGACGTACAATGCTTCTAACAGATTCTTCAATGCTGTTGAAAGAAGCATCCACATCGCCGTTCACAATATCAGCATCGCCACAGTCTACAATCCGCCAGGGCGCTCCCAGAAAAACCTCGTCGTAATCCGGATCATAATAACCACGAGTGCCTCT
>SLLE01000002.1 GCA_007134225.1 Tindallia sp. | reverse complement strand
GATGCCTTCATCTCCACCATTTGCTGGTCAACGGAAAAAGAAACTTTTCCCATATTCAACGTCGCCAGAATATCCTCCATTTCTATCTGTAATTTTTTTGCCGTTTCCTTTCTTGCTTTCGATAATATATGTGCCAACGCCGTGGCCATTTCCTTCTCAACGGCCAGTTTTTCCATGGTGTTCTGATACCGTTCGGCACTATTGATCAATTCATCCATCTCATCCTGCAAAGACTCACGAAAATCCAATATTTCTTCAATACTGGATCCATATTTTCGTTTCAGCTGGTTGATTAATTCTAACCGTTGCTGAATCGACTCCAGTTCTTCCGGAAGAAAATCCACCTCCTCGTGATAGGATCGGACATCACGGCAAAGTTCCTCCAGGTTGATCCTCACTTCTTCCGCTCTGATGGATAATTCTTCCAAGGGACTGCTTAAATGCGCCAGCTGAAACAGTTCTTTAACATGCTGACCCAACAGGTCCAAAGCAGAGGGATACTCTCCTCCTTCAAACACACCTTCATGAAAAGCGCCAAGGGTTTGAAAAATCTGCTGCCCATGTCGCAAAAACTCATTCCGTTCCTTCAGCTCATCTTCTTCTTCAGTCTTCAGGTTCGCCTCATCAATTTCTTCAATCTGAACCTGCAGAAAATCCAACTGCCTGGCCCGTTCCTGATCGCTGGTTCCAAGACGTTCCAGCTCTTTTTTCAGGGTTAAGACAGTTTGATAATGCATCTGAAAATCCTTCTTTAAGGATTCCAGCTCTTTTCCTCCATAAGCATCCAGAATCCCGACGTGACGACTTTGGTCCAATAAGGACTGATGCTCATGCTGCCCATGAATATCCATGAGACGGCTCATAATCTTTTTGAGTATTTGCTGGGTAACCGTCAATCCATTTAACCGACAAATGCTTCGCCCATTCCCAAACAAATCCCGGTTAACGATTAACTGTCGATCTTCCCCTATTTCCACGCCAACTTCACTGAGCAGTGCCAGCACGTCATCACAGCCATCCACATCATAAACCGCCTGAATACGGGCTTTTTCGGCACCGGATTTCACCAGTTCCCGATCTCCCCGGCCCCCCAGGCACAGACCCACCGCATCAATAATGATCGACTTCCCGGCACCGGTTTCACCGGTCAGTACCGTAAAGCCTTTATGAAAAGTCAATGCAACGTGATTAATGAGTGCAAAATCCCTGATATCCAATTCAATCAGCATCATTCGTCCTCCAGTGTTATGTACCCTTATTATTCTGTCAGCTCTCTGAACCGTTCCTTAACAGATTCCACATCATCCTCATTCCTGATCAGGACAAAAATCGTATCATCTCCTGCAATGGTGCCCACAATTTCTTCGAAATCGGCGGCATCAATGGCAGAAGCTGCCGCCTGTCCGGCTGCTACAATGGTTTTAATCACAACAATATTTCCGGCATGATCAATGGAAACAATGGACTCTTTAAAAAGGCGCACCAACCGCTCCGTCAGCAAAGACTCCTGACTGCCAATGGCTGCGTACTTATAGCGTCCGTTTCGGGACATTTGCTTAATGAGATGCAACTCTTTAATGTCCCTGGAAACCGTAGCCTGTGTCACGTTCAAGCCCATCTGCTTTAAAGCCCGGGTCAGCTCTTCCTGGGTTTCAATATCTCTTTGACTGATAATCTCCAGAATTTTAGCCTGACGAATATATTTCATGATACCCTCCTAATTCTGCTTTCACCCAACCGTCAAAATTTGTAGGACTGGACTTCATGCACGACGTCCACCACTTTATCTTCATCGACGGCATCATGAGCCTGATTTGTTTTCTCTGCCAGCAAAAGAAATTCAACATTTCCTTTTGGACCTTTAATCGGAGAAAAGGTAAGATCTAATGCCTTCAATCCCCATTCCGAACATCCTGACAAAATTTTTCCAATAACCTGCCGGTGAACAGCAGCGTCCCGAACCACACCATTTTTTCCTACCAGCTCTTTGCCGGCTTCAAACTGCGGTTTAATAAGGGCCACCACCATCGCCCCCGGCTGAAGAAGTTCCACCACTGCCGGCAGTACAATTCGGAGAGAAATAAACGATACGTCAATGGAAGCAAAATCCCCCAGTTCTTCCAGCTGCTCCGGTTTTACATACCGTATATTGGTTCGCTCCATGACAACAACACGTTCATCATTACGCAATGACCAATCCAACTGACCATAACCCACGTCAATGGCATACACTTTTCGGGCTCCGTTTTGCAGCATACAATCCGTAAAACCACCGGTAGAAGCCCCCACATCCAGGCATATTTTGTCTTTCAAAACCAGCGGAAAGGATTGAAGCGCCTTTTCCAGTTTTAACCCACCACGACTTACATAGGGGATAGCAGTTCCTTTTACCGAAATGCTTGCCTCTTCATCCACTTTGGTACCGGCCTTGTCCACCGGAACACCATCCACTTGGACCAAGCCTGCCATAAGAGAACTTCTGGCTTTTTCCCGGCTTTTAAAATAGCCTTTTTCCACCAGCAGCACGTCAATTCGCTGTTTTTTCATGTCGCTTCCTTTCATCCATTTTGATCGAAACGACCTTGGTCGGAT
>SLLE01000193.1 GCA_007134225.1 Tindallia sp. | reverse complement strand
GCACCTCTGTCCCCTCTGTGCTCTTGCAACTGTAAGAGGGCTGACCAGATGCTTATGCAGACGGTTAACCAACGCCGGGATGAACCCGGCTTAAAGATTGTATCGAGCTCTCCTCTGGGAAAGGAACCCCTGAACTCGCTGAGAGACGCTCAGACAGCAGGGGTTCCTGATCTTCCCATCGGATCGCTCTTTTGATTGGAATCGCTCAACCATTGTCTGCTAAAGCACTGGTTCAGTTCCTCTTAACAGAGTCGGACTGCGCCATTAGGATGTTGGACAGCATGCGCCCTTTAGGGTGTTGGTCAGGAAAAGATTAAACGACTCGAAGACAGAGCACTGGGGGACGGCAGGTGACTGTGTTAACGCATCTGGGACACAGCACCTCTGTCCCCTCTGTGCTCTGTAAAAAACCAGCGCTAAAACGGTTAATATAACAATGACGACAATGATTTTTCGATTCATGTTAATCCCTCCGTATCGTTTAAGATACCCAATCCAAAGACGCTAACACCTGGCTGCTGATCACAGGGAATGAAGCAGTCTTCTTTCCTTCGTTAATGCAATTATTGAGCTTGATGAGGGGTATATAGGCAATAGACACGCAGTTTCTATTGCAATTAAGAATTGATAATGGAGAATTAAGTTCAAAACCTGAATCCTAAAAGCAAAAATCTATTAAACGAAAATGGAAAAAAGAAAGATAGGGTGAATTCATGACAAATACATTAGATCCAAGTAATAAGGCAGGATGGAAGCTGGAAAACAGTTACGCGAAACTGCCGGAAACTCTCTATACCAGACTGAATCCCAGACCGGTTTCCTCGCCACAGCTGGTGGTGTTGAACAAGGCCTTGGCAGAGGCTCTTGGAATAAATCCGGAAGCCTTGGAAAGCGAAGAAGGAATTGAAGTACTGGCAGGAAACCGAATACCTGAAGGTGCCGAACCGATTGCTCAGGCCTATGCCGGGCATCAGTTCGGCCATTTTACTATGTTGGGAGACGGCCGGGCAGTGTTGTTGGGAGAACAAATCACCCCGGAAGGAAAACGAATGGATCTTCAACTAAAAGGTTCAGGGCAGACGCCTTACTCAAGACAGGGTGACGGCCGGGCGGCTCTGGGGCCCATGCTCCGGGAATATATCATCAGCGAAGCCATGCATGGCCTTGGCATTGCCACCTCAAGAAGTCTGGCGGTGGTGAGCACCGGAGAGCCGGTTTTACGGGAACAAAGACTTACCGGCGCCATCCTGAGTCGTGTGGCATCGAGCCATATACGGGTAGGCACCTTTCAGTATGTGGCAAAGTGGGATACAGTGGATCATCTGAAAAAGCTGGCCGATTATACCTGGGATCGGCATTTTTCGAACCGGGATCCGGGAGATAATCGGTATCTTTCTTTGCTGCGGGAAGCGGTGAAGGGGCAGGCAGAATTAATCTCCAAATGGCAGTTGGTAGGTTTCATTCATGGTGTCATGAATACGGATAATATAGCCATCAGTGGAGAGACCATTGATTATGGTCCCTGCGCTTTCATGGATACCTACCATCCTTCCACCGTATTCAGCTCCATAGACTATTACGGGCGCTATGCCTATGGCAACCAGCCCAGTATTGGGGGTTGGGATTTGTCCAGATTTGCAGAAACGCTGCTGCCATTGTTGCATCAGGAAGAAAAGAAGGCCATTGAAATGGCACAGGAAGTACTTTCTGAATACACTGTCCTCTTTCGCAAGCATTGGTTGGATGGGTTTCGAAACAAATTGGGGATTTTTGATGAAGACGCTCAGGATGTTAAGCTGGTGGAGGATCTGCTTCAATTGATGGAAAAGAATAAGATGGATTTTTCCAATACCTTTAGAACACTAACACTGGGAAAAGAAGAAGAGGAGCTGTTTGGAGTTCCGGAATTTGAAAAATGGCATCGAAGCTGGAAGGAAAGACTGGAATCCCCAAAACAGTCGAAGGAGGCAATAAAAGCGTTAATGAGAAAGTCCAACCCTTCGGTCATTCCTCGGAATCACCGGGTGGAGGAAGCCCTGGTTGCAGCGGTGAATGAGCAGGATCTCAGCGTGATGGAAGAATTGCTGGAAGTGCTCAGGAACCCCTATGCGTATACGCAGGAGCAGGAAAAGTTCGCCCAAGGGCCATCGTCTTCCTCAAAACCTTATCAGACCTATTGTGGAACCTGATCTTGTTTAGTAATCTCTGAAACATTGAAAGGGGATAGCGTGTTGCTGAAAGGAAAAGTGGTTGAGGCATCCTCTCTTAAGGAGCATGAAAAAATTGTGCTTTTCGACTTGATGAATCAATTTTATGACCACGTAGCCTTAACGGACTTTTTAAAAGACTTTGGTGAAAAGGATTATTGTATCTTGCTCTGGGACGAAACAGACACTATTAAGGGTTTTTCCACGCAAAAAATTATTTCCGTTGATGTGGAAGACAAGAAAGTTTTTGGTGTTTTTTCGGGTGACACCATCATCCACAGAGACCATTGGGGCAGCCTGGAGCTTTACCGGGTCTTTGCCCGTTATTTTACCCAACTGGCCCGGCAGTATGACGTTTTTTACTGGTTTCTGATTTCAAAAGGTTACAAAACCTACAAAATTCT
>SLLE01000142.1 GCA_007134225.1 Tindallia sp. | reverse complement strand
TGGGGCTCCAGTCGAATACGAGCACCATTGGCACCGCCCCGCTTATCTGAAATGCGGAAGATGGAAGCGGCAGACCAGGCGGTATAAACCAGCTCAGGAATCGTTAATCCGATGTCTAGTACTTTCGCTTTAAGATTAGCAACGTCCTTTTCGTCGATTAATTCATGATCAACGGCTGGTACCGGATCCTGCCAGATCAGATCTTCCTCCGGCACTTCCGGTCCAAGGTAACGGCTGACGGGACCCATGTCGCGATGCGTCAGTTTAAACCAGGCACGGGCAAAGGCGTCAGCAAATTCCTCCGGATTTTCCTGAAAGCGCTTGGCAATTTTCTTGTAAATCGGATCATAGCGTAAGGTCAGGTCTGCGGTGGTCATAATCGTCTTTTCTTTCTTGGATGGATCATGGGCGGCGGAAACTAGATCTCCTTCGTCAGGATCCACTGGAACCCACTGATAGGCACCGGCTGGGCTCTTCTCCAGATTCCAGTCATATTTAAACAATATATCCAAATAACTGTTATCCCATTTAGTCGGGGTTGGTGTCCAGGCACCGTCAATACCACTGGAAATGGTATCGTCGCCCTTTCCGGAACCATAGCTGCTCTTCCAGCCGAGTCCCATTTCTTCGATGGGGGCTGCTTCCGGCTCGGGTCCTACGTGCTCTGGATCACCGGCCCCGTGGCATTTCCCAAAGGTGTGGCCTCCGGCCACCAGTGCTACGGTTTCTTCGTCATCCATCGCCATACGGGCAAAAGTCTCCCGAACATCTCTGGCGGATTCCAGAATATTGGGCTCCCCATTGGGTCCCTCCGGATTAACGTAGATTAATCCCATTTGGACCGCTGCCAGGGGATTCTCCAGATCCTCCCTCTCGCCTTCATAACGTTTGTCGCCAAGCCATTCGCTCTCAGCGCCCCAGTAAACATCTTCTTCCGGTTCCCAGATATCCGCCCGGCCGCCGGCAAAACCAAAGGTCTTAAAGCCCATGGACTCCAGTGCGCAGTTTCCGGCCAGAATCAATAAATCTGCCCAGGAAATCTTTTTGCCGTATTTCTTCTTGATGGGCCAAAGCAGCCTTCTTGCCTTATCCAGGTTGATATTATCCGGCCAGCTGTTCAGGGGTGCAAAACGCTGGGATCCGGAACCGCCACCACCACGGCCGTCACCCATCCGGTAGGTTCCGGCGCTGTGCCAGGCCATCCGGATAAATAAACCGCCATAGTGACCATAATCTGCTGGCCACCAATCCTGGGAATCGGTCATCAGTTTATACAAATCTTCCTTAACAGCCTGAAGGTCCAGTTTTTGAAATTCTTCCGCATAATTAAAATCTTCGCCCAAAGGATTTCTTGCAGGTGGATTCTGATGAAGCATTTTAAGATTCAACTGATTTGGCCACCAGTCTCGGTTGCTTGTACCGCCACTGGTAACCGTTGGATTGGACATACCGGTTACCGGGCATTTTTTTTCTTCGCTCATACTATTCCTCCTCATTAATTCACGTGGACACAGTTGTTTTTTTTATACCCAAAGAAAGACAAATGAAAACGAAAAGTTGCTCCATTTGAAATATGGTATAATAGGTTATAATATTCACACAAAAGCGAAACAAAATAGAATCTGAAAAGGAATATGGGTATGAAAATCAGATGTGGCATCATCGAAAATGGCTATGAAAAATGGCTGGAGGCACGGCCTTCGCAGCATCATGAGATAGAGTTTATGGTGAGTTATCTTGAGCTGGTCCAAAACGAACCGGGAAAGCTGATTGTCCGGGTGGAGAATAGTTATGAGCTGATGATCGTTGATGAGGACGATTATTTTTCCCTGGATCAGGCATTTCGGACGTCTCTGTCGGATCACAGCCTTCTCATAATTACGGGAGAGGTGTGCGACTACCAACGTGTCCGCCAGGCTTTTCTGGAAGGCTGCTTTGATTACCTCCAAATACCAATGGAAGAGGACACCCACAAGGAGATGATTCAGCGACTATCAGAGCATTTCCTTCAAAGTGAGCGAAAGATGATTCAGCTGGCCAAAGGAATTGCTGAAGAAATAGCGGCTGTCCATCCAAAGACAGAACGATTGTTTTTAGAATACTGGTCGAAGATAGATGTCCAAAAGGCGGGATCTGACTATCAACGGAATGATTATGCCAAAGCCATCGAAAGGCTTATTGCGTTTTTGCCTTTAAAGCCGATCCGCTTGCCTTTAATAGACCTGGCTCAGGGAGCAGCAGAGTGGATTTGTCAGGCAGAATATTCCCAGGAACGTTTTATGGCCACGGTGCTTTTTATTCAGCAGACCTACCGGGATATTTTTCTTCCACACTGCCAACATGATTTGGTACGTCGAGCCATTGAGCTGTATCTGGATGAACAGTTTGATGTCGAGACGGTACAAGACCTTTCAGATCACCTTTATGTGAATCGAAGCTATTTAAGTAAAACCTTTATTACCGAGAGCGATACAGACTTAACCAGATATATGATGCGCACCAAAATGTACGGTGCCCGCTTATTCCTGCTGGACTCCCGGCTGAGTGTCTATGATGTGATGGAGTATCTTCGGTACACGGACTACGGGCATTTCAGGAAAACCTTTAAGAAATACACCGGTATCACCCCCAGTGAATA
>SLLE01000083.1 GCA_007134225.1 Tindallia sp. | reverse complement strand
GCGTGGAACGCCTCCAAAATACTGAAATGCATTGACGTGAGCGTTAATCCAGCTTTCCATTTGTTGGCTTAGAAAGGCTTCTGCATAAGCGTACTGGCTGCAGGGAAGTACCGCTACGAAGAGGTAAACAGGAATGGGCTCACCAGTGATATTGTTCTGCAAAAAAGCCGTTTTACCCGCCCAGTCTACTTCCATTACTTCGCCAGGTTTGTGCTTAATGCGCATGGTCGCCTTGGTGGTGTGGGCATACTGCCGATAGTACCGACAAAACTGAGAATACATTAAAGGGATTTCGCCACTGATCCGACAGCTTTCACAGTATTCCTGCCATAACAAACTCAGAGTGACACCGCTTTTTGCCATTTCCTTATGCACATAGGCACAATCCGGAATCTTTCTGTTAGACTGAATGTCTTTTTCTGGGAACAGCATCGTTTGCAAGTCGGCATCGGTCATATCTTTTTCAAAGGGCCATGTAATACCTCTTTCATTTGCTCGTTCCAGTACTTTACTGACGGTGTTGCGGGAACACTGGCAGCTGGACGCAATGCCACGTCCACTCACTTTCTGACTGTGAAGCCTCAGAATCTCTCGATACTTGGTCATTTGATCAACCTCCTGATTCATAAATTTGTACAATTCTGTACATGGAATTATTATATATCAGGTGGCTCTCGACATGACCATCATGGCTCTATAGGATGAACATGGTGGCTCTATTTAGTCACACACGTGGCTCATTCGGAAAATATTACTCAATTAAACTTTAGCCTGTAAATTAAGACTCTAAATTGAACCTGCTGGTTAAGGTATAAGTATTGGGGAGAAGATTTGTGAATTTTGATGAACGTTAACGGATTGGAAAGCTACCTTCCAGTGATTGCAAATATCATGCCAAAAGACAAAAGAAGTAAACTATGAATAAGAATTTTAAGTTTTACCCAATTAAGCACTATTAGAAAAGATGATTATTATATATATTCTATTGATTCTTTAGCTGGCATTGAAAAGCAATAGGCACAACAAAAACATAAAAAAGCTCATGGCACAATGAACTCAGCACCATGAGCTTCAAGAAGTGTTGTTGCTACGGTTTTTCTTCTGTGGAAAACGGATCATCCAGGATTTGGTGAGGCGGTATAGCTGTAAAATGCCAGATTGGGAAGCAAACTTGTTATGGTTTTATGCCGTGTTTTTTCATTTTGCGATACAAAGTTGCCCGGCTAATCCCTAGCATTTGAGATGTTTTAGTTGCATTTCCTTTCATTTGTCCCAATGTCTGCATTATGGTTGAACGCTCAGAATCATTCTGATTTGAACTAATAAGGCTTCTAGGTTTTTTTTGCAAATCCGGAAAATCTGATTTTAATTCATCAGGCAGTTCATTTTCAGTTAGATGCTGCCCGTCGGAAAGAGCTATCATGCTTTCGATACAATTCTCCAACTGTCTGATATTTCCAGGCCATGAATAGCTTAGAAAATATTTATACACTTGATGCGAAAGGCTTATATTAGATTTATTAAGAAGTTTGCTATGCTTTTCGATAAAAAATGGTACCAAATCCCATATATCTTCTACTCTTTCTCTTAGGGGAGGGACGTTGATTGCAATCACATTTAATCGATAATACAAGTCCATTCTAAAGGTTTTTTCCTCTACAAGCTCTTTTAAATCCTTATTCGTTGCGGCAATGATGCGTATATTTACTTTTCTTAATCTGCTTTCACCGATTCTGCATACATGCTTTTCTTGAAGTACTCTTAGAAGAGCAGCCTGTACATTTAAGGGCATATCTCCAACTTCATCTAAAAACAAAGTGCCATTATGAGCTTCCTCAAATTTTCCCGCTGCTCCACCTCTTCTTGCTCCTGTAAAAGCCCCATCAGCATAGCCGAAAAGTTCACTTTCTATGAGCGTGTGGGGAATTGCTGCACAATTAATGGGAATAAAGTGTTCATTAGAATGCTTGCCTTTTTTATGAATGAATTTTGCTACAATTTCTTTCCCTGTCCCTGTCTCCCCTTGGATGATTACACTAGAATTTGTTAAGGCAGCTTTCGAAGCAGTTTTAAATACTTGAATGATTTTTTCGCTTCTTCCAATCCATTGATTTTCTTCTGATAAAATCTCCTTTTTCGTGCTTTCAACTTCAGGATTATAATTAATGGGAATGAACCAATTTCTAGTAAAAAGAATATAATCTCTTAAATGATCCAGTTCTATTTTCGATAAATGCTCATTTTTTATAAACTTGTACAAAGAGGTAATATTATCGTTTTTTAAATTTTCTGCATTGCTCATAATATCATGAACATTTTGTGCGGTGCTTTCAAAATTTACTCTGCTACTGTAGAATTCCTTTTCTAGCTGCATCATTTTAAGGATTTTCTCAATCATTTTTGCACCCTGTTGTGCAATGTTTAAAATCTCTTGGGCGTAAGTGCCCGCTTCTCCTGAAATGTTTAGTACCCCTGCAAAGTTTTGGTCTGCATCAAATATAGGGGCAGCCCAGCAATTTAAAAAATGAGCAGGTTTTGCATAATGCTCCCAACCTAAAACTGTCAATGGATACTTTTCAAACATAACCGTCCCTACTGCATTGGTGCCTTTGGATTGCTCGCTCCAATTAGAACCGGGAGACAAGTGAATTTTCTGCGCCTTACTCATAAAAGGAGGGTCACCAAGAACACTTAAAACATGCCCTTCTTTATCTGTTAAAACTAAAATAAAATTCCTGTTTTTTAAATAAGGATAAATATATTCTAAGACTTTTTTTCCGATTCTTAGTAAATCTTCTTCCCGTTCAAGAAGTTCTTTAAGTCTTTTGGCGGGAAGGGTATTATCATCTATGACTTTTCTATAATCTACGCCATTGTCTTTGCAACGTGTCCATGAACTCGAGATAACAGAAGGAACCTGATCTAAAATCTGTTTATTTTCTTTTTCCATAAAGTCTTTCCATATATCACTCATTCATATCCTCCTAATGATAAACAGGTTGGTATTTAATATTTTAAGCTGACTATCAGTGCACGTTAGGAATCAATCGACTTTATTTTGCTATGTAATTTAAACTGTATCACTTTCATTCAAAGTAACACATTTTGTCTCAAATGTGAAACATTAAATAAGCTAAAAAGATTAATTGATGTAAATATTCATAATATTTGTACCCTTGATTTGATTTAACTATCCATTTACTGATAAAAAAAGAAGACTTGACTCAGTCTGCTGCCTTGCTTTAAATAAAGATGGTTATTTTAAGATAAAACCTAAAATAAAAGGAGGCAATTGAATGTTTGTTATAGGTACTAATGGCATGATAATTGCTAGTATATAGAGACACGAGAAAAGCAAACCCTGAAAAAAAGGAGGAGATTTTAGTGAAGGGATTTAGAACCCCAAAGGATGTAGTGTTTGGAATTGGAGCTTTAGAGTATCTTAAGCAGGTAAACGGAGAAAAAGCATTTATCGTTTCAGACAAAGTAATGAAAGACATAGGATCAGTGGATAAAGTAGCAAGCTTTTTAAAGGAAGCTGGTCTTAGCACCGAAGAGTTCTGTGAAGTAATGCCTGACCCTGATCGCGATGTAGTAGAGAAAGGCGCAAAAAAAATGCAGTCCTTTGCTCCTGACTGGATTGTTGCTTTAGGCGGAGGGTCATCTATTGATGCCGCAAAGGCAATGTGGTATTTTTATGAGTATCCGGATATTACATGGGAAACCGTTTTTACTGCTCCCCCAGCTTTGAGAAATAAAGCCAAATTAATCGCTATAGCAACTACAAGCGGCACCGGCTCAGAAGTTACCTGTGCATCTGTTGTAACAAATAAACTTGGAAAGGTTCATTTCAAAGAAGTAATAGCAACACCTGAAATTCTTTCAGATATAGCTATTGTAGATCCTGAACTAATGGCATCAATGCCTCCTAAAGTAACGGCTGCAACAGGCATGGATGCTTTGACCCATGCTATTGAGTCTTATACTTCCATTGCTACAACAGTAGTAGATCAGGCTTTGGCTGTCAGCGCAATTAACAATACTTTTAAATATCTTCCAAAAGCTTATGCCGATGGACGTAACCTGGTAGCAAGAGAAGCTATGGCAAGTGCTTCAATGATGGCAGCTATGGCATTTACTAATTCATTCCTTGGGATCGTACATGCCTTGGCACATCAATTGGGTACTGAATTTGGTGTTCCTCATGGCGCTGCTAATTCTTTAATGCTTCCTTATGTAATTAACTATAACTCTATTGCCTGTGCTGATGCTTATGCTGAAATAGCAGAAGCTTTGAATCTGGATTTTGAAGATGATAAAGATGGAACCAATAAATTAATTGAAGCTATTTTTGAATTGCA
Organism: Tindallia sp.; assembly: GCA_007134225.1. GTDB lineage: Bacteria > Bacillota > Clostridia > Peptostreptococcales > Tindalliaceae > Tindallia. The sequence goes on along the minus strand of SLLE01000083.1, from coordinate 6,297 downwards.
GAATGATATTGGATTAGCTTCCAATCTTAAGGATTATGGAATTACCGAAACCCAATTTAATGCAGCAGTGGATACTCTATCTCAAAATTCAATGAATGATATTACTGTACACTGCAACCCAAGAGTTCCAAGTATAGACGATATGAAAACTCTCTATACGAAAGCATTTAGTGGCGAACTATAACATTTAATATATACCCTTAGAAACATATCACCTTTAAAGAGCCTGATTTTTAACAGGCTCTTTTTTCATCATTATTTGGCAAGGATAAGTAATGCATTAAGGCCGGTATTCAACGATTATGCCCGAGTTTAACAGTCTTTCAAAAATTTTCTTTTTATGGACCACTTCCAGTGATTCAAAGGAAAACAGGGAAATAGACTGCCAAAGGAACACCCAGCCTCCAATAAACAATCCCTCCACCACCAAGTCGCCTGCCAGATTCAACTGAAAGAGGGGCTTCATGGTAAAAGCCATCATTAAAAATAAAATAGAGATGGCGAAGTATTTGGCACTTTTTTTATACAAAAACTGCAGCTTCTGTTTGACCAGGTGCAGTTGATAATTGAAGTTTGTTTTCAGCGCTTCTTTAAGCACTTCTTCCTGCTCTTTATTTTCCTGCGAAACAATAAACCGCAGTTCAACACTTTGGCTTATCGGAATATCGTTGGAGCATCTTTCGATATAATAAATCAGGCTGGAATTCAACTCTCTTATCTCCAAATAAGAACTGTCCCACTCGTTGAAGGCATTTAACAATTTATCAATGTATACTTCAATGATAAATTCACCCTGTTCATTTTTCTTATACAGTTTGTTAAGATATTCGTTGTTTTTCAATGCTCAGTTCCTCCAAAATTCTTTATTACAAGTCTTCTTCTTTTAGTTCTTTCATCGCATTCTTTACCGCCAGCTTAATGATAAAGTACAGAATTACTGCCGGCACTGCCAAAAAAATCGGTAATATAATGATGTTCAACACATGGATTCCAGCCATTATTATCATCCTCTCTGTTTTAACCGGTGACTACCACCGCTGTTGTATCAGAAAATCCCGAACATGAACATTTCGGATGCCGGATCTTCCTCTGTCAACCTCGTCCATGGTCACAACATATTTTGGGTAATTATCAGGAATCATCTCCAGCACGGAAAATTCTCTTTCCATCGTCTCCTCAGCAGCAATAAGATAAGCTACCTGCACATATACTTTTTCTTTTCCCAGAGAAGCAACAAAATCCACTTCCCGGTTATCATACTTGCCTACTCTCACATCATAACCACGGCGAAGCAACTCCATAAAAACAATGTTTTCAAGAGTTTGATTGATGTCCCTCAGGTTGTTGCCATAGACAGCTTCCCTCATGCCATGATCTGCAATAAAAATTTTTTCCTGAAACTGCAGGATTTTCTTGCCAGCTAAATCTTCCCTTGAGGCCAAGTGGAGAAAACAAGCTTCCCGACAATAATCAATGTACTTGTAGATCGTTTCGGAAGAAACCTTCCGTTTTTCATTTTTCAGTTATTTTGAAATATTTCCAGAAGAAAAGGTATTGCCTACATTGACCATCAGATACAGGATTACTCGTTTCAGCAGAGCAATGTCTCTCACTTTGTTTTTGGCAGCAATGTCTTTCAAGATAATGGAATCATGCACATCGTTCAAATACTGCATAGCACTTCTTTCGTCGATGGGTACATGGTAAAGAAAAGGCATACCGCCTTTGGTCAAGTATAACTGAAAAGCTTGGTTTATGTCTGCACCCGGCATACTATCCAACACTTCTTTAAAAGAAAAGGGAAAGATGTGAAATTCCACATAACGGCCTCCCAGATATGTGACGAGTTCACTGGAGAGCAAATTTGCATTGGATCCTGTGATATATATGTCTGCATCAAAATCAACCATACATGAATTCACCATTTTTTTCCCAACCAGCCAGTTCCTGCACTTCATCAAAAAACAGGTAGACTGTTTTTTCTTTATCTGCTGCAAAAGATTTCACAAGGTCATATGTTTCCACCAGTGATGTGGTATGCCCTGCCTTTTTACTCTCGAAATTTACTGAAAGAAACCGATCTTCCGAAACACCTTGAAGATTCTATAAGTACAGCAATGGCATGGTCACTCCAGCCAATATAATCGTTAATGCGCTCCCTGCCATCAAAATGCTTTTAAACCCTGCTTCATCATCTTTAATGGTCAGTGAAAGTCCTTTTGCAAACGAAAACACAAATACAAAAGATAAACATTTTTAGTTCCCCTGTTACTTCATTTTCTCACTGTTTAAAGATGCGAACAATTGTGTTGGTTGCTATTCCTCCTTCAACAGCCGTCGCAATGCACTTTCAAAGTCTTTGTCCTTGCTTTGGTCCCGCTTTTTTGCCTTTGAGGCGTATATTCCTTTGCTCCTTAGTTTTCGATTGATGTGCCTGCTGGAAAGCATGCCGTCAATATTGGAATCATCCATTACCAGACCATTCTGGTTAATCGGAACGGCTCCTCTCCCAAGGCACATGGCAGCAAGACCCTGGTCCTGGGTAATGACAATATCCCCCTTGGAAAGATGATTGACAATATAGAAATCGGCGCTGTCAATGGTTGTATCCACGGTGACCACCTCCGCATATTCATCCTGAAGCACATGGGCGTGGTTTTTTACTAACGTAATGGGCACCTGGAATTCCTTGGCCAGATTCACGGCTATTTTGACCACCGGACATCCGTCCGCATCCACAAATATTCTGTTCATAGGTCACCTCCCCAGGTGTCAGCATATCATATTGCATCTTTGGAAGGAACTCTGAACTTTAGATATTTTGATCTATGCAGCTTCACAAAAAGAAACTCCTCTGGTAGAATAAATGTTATACCATCAACGAAGAAGGCGTTCGTTCAATGACGACTCAACAGCCGCCAAAGAAAGGAATCCTCCATGCCAAAAAAATACATAAAAAGCCTCCTTATCGCCATCCCTCTTGCTCTGATCTTTTCTCAGCTCATTCCGGCATTTCTCTACAGCGATATGGCTACCAGCCTGAAAATCCAATACCATTCTTTCCAGACGAGAAATGTGGAGCGAATCCAAGTAACGGATGGAAACTCCATGGGAAATACGGTAAACAATATCAATAACTACGGACATGGTGTCAAAGATGAAGAACAATTTTTTTATGTAGAAGATGGTTTGAATCTGGTGCGGAGCCCAAAGGATTTTGGGGATAAGCATTACCTCATCCAGCAATCCAGCGGCACCGGCATTAGTCGCCTGAACATGGTGGAGGATTGGATTTTTTACAGCCAAGGCAAAAGCTATAACCGAATGAAAACAGATGGAACACAACAAGAAACCATTTTTCAAATGGGCTACCCTCTGGATGTCCATTTAAAAGGCAATTGGATCTATTTCAGAAACGCTTCTGACCGCTTCACCCCTTATCGGATGGATGTGAATGGACAAAACATGGAAAGAGTGGTGAATCAATCAGTTTCCGATATCGCTTTGTATGAAAATCGGCTCTACTACAGCTACCAGAAAGATGAGGAAGGGTTGCTTGCAAGCGTTGATCTGCAGGGAAATGATAAGAGAATTAAAATGAATATCCCAATGAAGGATCTGGTCATATGGGAAAATTATTATTATTTTATCGGTCATGACGATTACCGGCTATACCGGAATAAAATGGGTGAAACTGATACCCCTCAACTTTTGGTGGGTGACAAGGTATCCTCTTATGTCCTTACGGAGAATGACATCTATTATTCCCTTCACTCCCATGATGTCGGTTATCCGGGTGACGGTTTATATAAGATGGATTTGGACGGTTCAAATAATACGCTGTTATTGGAAGCAAAAAGAGTGGAGGGGCTCAGCCAACTTGATCATTGGATCTTCTTTGCGTCATCGGACAAAAACACGCATCTGACGCAAAAAAAACTGGACCTTCTCACGGATGAAATCGTCGATATGGATTAAATCTTAAAAGCTATCCACATCTTTTTAAAAGATGCTAACCGCGACGGACGCGAAGAGAATCCCCTCTCCCTCGATGAGTGAGGGTGAATAAAATCTAAAAAAATTGCGGAGGAGATACAATGAAGCCTGATAAACCTTTTGTTAAATCAATCGTGTCTAATGTTGTGATTATTCTTTTTATGATTATGCTTGTGTCTCAGCTTAATTCCCTGAGCCGCCAGGTAACAAGCATGAATCATCAACTGCAGCAGTCAGACGGCCAAAGCGAATTATTCCGTCTTTCTAATAAAGTTGATGAATTGCTGCAGGAAGAAAGATGGCTGACGGAATATCACTGGAGTGTTGTTGATGTTGACCCGGACCAGCAGATCATCGCCCTTCAATACGAGTGGTCTTTACAGGAAGTCAGTGCGGATGCAAAAATAGCATTGCAAGTTCAGCAACTCAACGAGGAACGTCAGCCAATCAGCGAATGGGACATGGTCAAGGTAGAAAACATTGGTGCAAATGCTTATAAAGCCAGTATTGATGTGACCCCCTCTCACTACTACGGAGTCCAAGTCGTTTCTCAGGGTGATTTGCAGCGCGTAAGCCAAAGCTCTACAATTCCTTCCTATTTATATCAGGCACCGGAATTGGTTCCTTCTTCCGCTTCTTTCAACCATCGAACAGATCCAAACTACGATGAAGATGATGTGAGCATTGGTTTTTCTGTTTTTCATCATGATGATCCGGAAATTAAGGTTCATCCGTCCCTGAATTTCATTGCAGAATCCGTAACCGCTGAACTGGTTATTGATGGGGAGCTCTTCACCAAAAAACTAGAGCAAACCGAAGTTGACACGTCCAACTTCCATCCAGATCAATACCGAACAGAGTGGATGCTGGAGTTTCCTCCTTTCTCAAAAGGCGACCTGGGCACACTTATACTGAACGTTGAATACACAAATGGATTTGTTATCTCAAAAGATTATACGGATCATTTACATCAGTTTTTTCCTAATTTAGAATAACTCATAAATTGCTATCATTAAGTTTTCTCAAAGCGTTAAGTTTGATGTTTCACGTGAAACGCCAAGGCATTATATTGTTTATGTCGCATAAGATGAAAAATGCGAATGCAGAAGGAATATTTGGTCTTGCAGGATTTTTAAGTCCATCCTTGTTTCTTTTGCAGAAAATTTATATAAACTCATAAAAATTGAAAGATACCTAAAACTAATTCATGCCGTCTGTATATAATATCATTAGAAGGGGTTTTAAATGTGAGCAAGACTAATGTTAAAATAGTTGGGCTATTACTCCTGGTATTTTTGATTGTATTGCTTGCTATAAACTTTAATTTTTACAAGTCAGAGATAGCTTCAAGCCAAACGGCATCCATAGGAATCAGTACCATAGACAATCAAGCTAAAAATTATCATATTGAATTTGAATATGCTGGCGAAAGAATTCATAGTCACAACATCATTCATGCGAATGCTCAAGAGACAACCAATATAGTGGTTGAAATCGAAGACTTCGTGTACGAAGGGTTGTACTTTATACCACTCTATAGAAAGTTTACTATGAACTACCAGGCTAGCTTTACCTCCGATGAGAAGGATGAAATCAACAGCAGCGTTGAGGGAGATATCGAAGGAAGCATTGATGCCATGATCGTAGGGTTGGTTTCTACAACAAAAGCAAAAAATATTGTGGAACATAGTGCCATTGAATCAATAAAGAAATATTTAATTGAAAGCTTACTTTAATTTAGTTGAAGGGAGGAAAAAGTATTGAAAAGTAAACTAAATTTATTGGCAGGGACACTCATATTATTGTTGTTAACTGTTGGTTGTCAAAACGCTGCAACTACTAATCATGTTTCTTTTTCAGACAAAGACACACAAGTGATTGAAGAATATCTTAATAGAGAAGTAATGGAACCAAGTTTTGGTGGCGAAGTGTTCAGTGCTTATGAAATTTTGGGAACAGATGATAATGCAGAGAAAATTTATATATGGGCATTAATTTTGGAATACTATAAAACAGATACGGCTTTAGAAGTAGGGACAGGGATGTCAGTGCCCATGGTACTGCATGTAGAGCAAACTGAAGATTCACTGCAAATTAGCAGTCACACGATGCCACGTGATGGCAGCTATTACCAGGAAGATGTCGAGACGCTTTTCCCTAACAATATACAATCTAAAATATTTGATTATCCATCCAAGCACATTGACAAACTTTCGGACGAATTGGATAACAAAGTTGAAAAAGAATTAGAAAAGTAGAAAGTTGAAAGTAGAAGGTGGAAAGTAAGTTCAAAAGATTTAG
>SLLE01000181.1 GCA_007134225.1 Tindallia sp. | reverse complement strand
TTAAATGCTCCAGTGGAGACTGTTCTAATATCGAATTGGCCACATTCATGATTTCAATGGTGGTTCGGTAGCTTTGCTCCAGGGTCAGGTAATTGGCTTCCTTTTCGAAAACCTGCTGCTGAAGATAAGACCAGTCGTTGATGGAGCGGTACATGTGAATTCCCTGAGACAGATCTCCCAGCACCGTAAATTGGTCCGTGCGAAGCACTTCCCGAAGTACATGGAACTGAAAATTACTAAAATCCTGGGCTTCGTCAATGACCACATATTTGATGTCCAGCCCTTCGTTCAGGCCAAAAAGATGATAGTTGAGATAGGCCAAGGGAGCAAGATCTTCCATTTCCAGTTTGTTACCGGCAAACAACAAGCTGCTTTCATTCACCAGGTAGTGGAGGGCATTCGGACTGGAGAACGTAGAAATATTTTTCCAAAGAAGCTTCTCGGAAAATAAGGTTTTATATAGATCCAGCAAGGAGTCTTTCGGGATTTTCTTAAAGTACTGGTTGGCTGCGTTTCGGACATTTTTTTTAAGGGACTCCAGCTTTTCGTCCCGTTCATTCATCAGGCTCACCAGTTTGTTCGTGCGCTGGTCCGACGGTTCCTCCCGGTCACGAATGCGGTCCAGCCGAAGATCATACTGCTTTTCCACGGACACCAATATTTTCTTGGAGACGTTTTTAGCTTCCTTGGCCAGCATTTTTTTCAGGCGGTCGACCCTTTTATAAAGGGGTAAATAGGAAAAATCTTCATGCACCATCCGATGAATAGTTTCGCTGGTCAGAAGGATTCTATCACCAATGGAAAAATCATCCGTTGGAAGGAGCTCCTCTTTCAGTTTCTGGATATAACAATCCAGCAATTTCTTCATTTCCATGGAATTCTTGAAAGCGGCGGCCTCCCGCATGAAGGCTTTAGTGGAAGTCAAATCGCCGGCAGGGTCATTTTTTACCAGAAAACGAAGCTTTTCGTTGGAATCTGTCAGTCGATACTTCTTTCCAAGGAGGCCAAACATCAAGTCAATATAGGTAGTCTGATGTACTCGTTCCGCTCCGAGTTCCGGCAAAACGGCGGAAATATAATCCAGAAACAGATGGTTTGGTGCAATAATCATAAAATCTTCCGGAATAAAGGTGTCGGAATACGTGTAGATGAGATAAGCGATGCGATGAAGTGCGATGGTGGTTTTTCCGCTTCCGGCGACTCCTTGTATAATCAGGGGTTTTTCAATGTCGGCACGGATAATGGTGTTTTGCTCTTCCTGAATGGTTGCCACAATATCCTTCAGTTTTTCGCCGGCATGATTTTCCAGAGATGCCTGTAAAAAAGCATCGGAGGTGGAGATGTCAACATCCATGTAATCCTGCAATTCTCCGTTTTCAATGGTGTACTGGCGTTTTTTATACAAATCAATGGCGTACTTTGTACCGGTGGCCTCATAGGTGGTTTCTCCAAGACGTCCATCATAATAAACGCTGGCAATGGGGGCCCGCCAGTCAACGACCAAAGGGGTATCCATGGTTTCGTCAAATAAGGACACCTTCCCGATATAAAAGGCCTCTGTCTGCTCCTTTCCTTTCTGCTTCAAATCCATCCGGGCAAAATATGGTTTTTTCCGGGATTTCATTAACAGGGCAAAGTTCTTTTCCAATTCATCCAGCATTTTTGAATTGAGCATAATGCTGGAATAGCTTAAACTGCTGTCCAGAAAATCCAGGTGAAGATAAGCATCCTTGATTTCATCCTTAAATTTTTTCCGGTTGTTTAAAAGGGTACCGATGGTCTGCTCCAAATATTCCTTGGTTTCTTCCAGTCGCTGCACTTCCTGAAGGTGATCATTTTTTTGTTCGATGGCCATGTATTATACTCCTCCTGCAGTTTCACTGGTTAATGATAATAAAAAAGCTGCTTCTCATTAAAAATGAAGCAACTGTGTTTTGAGAATAGCCTTGTAAGACACCTCATTGTAACCGATAAAAATGATTATTGTCAACTTGGCTTTTGTTTTCTCCGATGACTACCACCGCTAAGACTCCCTCTTCTGCAAGAGGGAGTCTTAGCGGTGCTACGTCCCTGGGTGGACAAACTAAGTATCTGCCACCAAGTGATCCATTTGGGGCATCTACTTATGGATAACGCATTCTAACCTTCTGATGGAGTCAAAACTCCAGCAGAAGCTAAGAATCCTGTTTATAGCGCAATAATTGAGAGTCTGAAGGGTATATATGGAGAAGAAAGCATAATGAAAAAGATCCGAATAGATTGAAAGGAGGGATTAAATGACAATTGGCAAGCTTATAAACCAATACGGAAAACACTATTCTCCATACATGGGCGGCTTGGTCAATCATTTACCAATGGGGCAGCTGGCGTTATATCAAATGACCCAGGATCTTGAAAAAGTGGAGGTATATTCCCAATACTTTACCAACAGGTATACTATTGATCCGGTAGAGACGGAGGTAGAATCAGCAGACTCATTATCTGACTGTGTTGGGAAAAGAGAACTTTATTCGGCCTGCCTGCCGCTGACACAGGCCATGGTTCGGGAAAAGGGTTTTGAAGCGTCGGTTCGGTATGTGTTGAATCAATACCCCTTGGGCATGTCATCTGGATTGTTCCATGTGTTGATCCGACTGGCTTATGCCGTGGAAGGTGCGGAGATGGAGCGGGATTTGGAGGAAGAAGTGGCCAGAGCCTTGGC
>SLLE01000085.1 GCA_007134225.1 Tindallia sp. | reverse complement strand
GTCTGCATTCCATTAAACTGTAAATAGACCGGATACCACTGATGAATCGTTTCATCATACAATTCACTGACGAATAAATTTTGATTGGACTGATAACGAATCCGTTGTTGATTGCTCTGCTGAATTCGTTTTTCGATGGCAATCACCGCATGACGAACATTCTGCTCTTGTCTGAGACGATGAATTTGTTCCTGGCTGTTTCTCAGTACAAAGGCACTGCCCGTCGCCATGGTCATCAAAAGCAGGGACAACAGTGAAAAAGAAATGATGACCTCAATTAAAGTCAGTCCTTCTTGAGTGGATCGACGCTCCCTACACATCATCCATCACCCAATCGTCTGCCCAATAATACGTTGCCTGGCTCCAGGGTTTTTCGCCCACATAACTGGTATGAATCAACTGATACTGATTCCCTGTCTTCTCACATTCCGAAGTCACATAAATGCGGTGAATCGTCTCTTCTTCGTTCAGGGGAACTGTCTCCATCCCCGTTTCTAATGAATTTCCAGCCAGGAACTGATCCAACTGGCTTTTTGACTGCATCACCAATTGGTGATGCCGAACTGTCTGCTGCTTTGTCAAAAGGGTAAAGGTCATTGCCTGACCACAGCCCATGATGAAAAGGCAGATAATAAAAAGTGATAGCAAAACCTCTACTAGTGTAAAACCTTGCTGCCTGTTTGCTCTTTTCAAGTAAGTCGCCTCCTGAAGATGAAATATTAAGCTATTCTCTGATCAATGTTTTTTTCACAAGTGCAATGGGCATTTCTTTGCCTGTCCAGATTTGGAAGGCCAGTGCTCCCTGTCCAATAATCATGCCAAGGCCGTTCATGATACGGCACCCACTCTTTTCCGCCATTTCCAACAGTTTGGTTTTAGGTGGAGCATAAATAATATCCGCAACCAATAAATCTTTATGAAAAACGCCGGAATCCGTGATCGCCGACTCATCGATCCGCCCGCCCATTCCAAGGTTCGTTGTATGAATCAGTGCCTCCGATTCACCGCATTCTCTTTTCATCGTTTCCATCTCAATTTCATGCCAGTGTATGCGACAATCCGGGACGTTATCTCTGATGACCTGGGCTAGATGCATAGCCGATTTCTCACTGCGATTGAAAAGTGCAATTTCCGACGCACCTTCCATGGCCAGTCGAATCACAATGCTCTTTGCCGCGCCGCCGGCACCGATAATCGAAAATTTCCTGCCTTTAATCTTCACACCTTCTTCATGTAAAGCCATCACAAAACCCATGCCATCCGTGTTATATCCCATAAGCCTTCCACGATCATTTTTAACCGTATTAACCGCTTCGCATAATCTTGCCTCTTCTGTCAATTCGTCCAAAAAAGGAATGACGCTTTGCTTATAAGGCATTGTGACATTAAACCCAATTGCTCCCAGACTCTTTAACCCAAGTACTGCCTCACGGAGCTGATCTTCTTTCACTTCAAAAGCAAGATAGGCATAGTCGAGCCCTAAATGTTCGAAAGCCAAATTATGCATTTGCGGCGATTTGCTGTGTTTGACAGGATTACCCAATAGAGCGATCAATCCGGTTTTAGCACTAATTCTCCCCATCATTGCTGACACTCCCAAGTTTTTTAACGATTTCCAAACCGATTTCCTTAACTGTTTTTTGATCCGTATCGATGACAAGATCTGCCGCTTTCTCATATAAAGGCATTCGCTGTTCCAGTAGCGACCTTATTTTTTCAACAGACATGTCGTCTCTCAAAAGGGGCCTTTCCTTATTCTCGCTAATGCGATGATAAATCTCCTCCGCACTGGTCTTCAGCCAGACAATCACACCGGTTTGTTTAAGATTCAGAACGTTTTCCTCATCCAGCACAACACCGCCACCGGTACTGATGACATAGGTTTCATCCATTGCGGTCACGTCCTTCACCAAATCTTTCTCCATTTCACGAAAAGCACTTTCTCCCTCATGCTTAAAAATGTCGCTAATGCTGGAAGACTGTTTTTCCTCAATTAACTGATCCAGGTCAACTGACTTTTTAGCCAGCATCTCCGCCATTTCCCCGGCGACGGTAGATTTTCCGCTCCCCATAAAACCAACCAACACAATATGGTAAGGAAATAAATACTCTGATTGAATTTTTCGGGAACACGCCATTATTTTCTGCAGTATCGATTCAATTTCATCGCGAAATTGTTTGTTTTCAACATAAGAGCCGACTTTTTCAATCACCTCATGCTCTCTTTCGCGATTAAATACAGGGATGCCCATACGTTTCTTCGCTTCCATAATGCGCATAACCACATTCATTCGTTTTTCAAGTACTTCTGCCAGCTCACGATCCAATTCATCAATTTCATTTCGCAGCATATCCAGTTCGCCCAATGTCCGTCTCCTTTCTGGTCATCAATACCTTCACCGATATACATCCGACAAGGCCACCCTGCCGGTACCAATGTGGATTTCAATATCCACACGTTCCCCACGCCTGTTTCCAATTGTAAACTTGCCATAACCCGTTACACCGTTTCGATTAAAGGAAATATTGTCATCAGATGCAACCGCTTTTACAATCCCATTGGGATAATCCCAGCTTTTAATTCTCTTACCGGTAAACGATGATTCGCGAATGCTGAAACGATTTTCCGAAAGAAGAACTTCATAAGGTTTTGATTCATCCATGCTCAATTGGCGCGCCATGACAAGGGCGCTCTCGATTTC
>SLLE01000108.1 GCA_007134225.1 Tindallia sp. | reverse complement strand
ATCGGATAATCGCCTCGTCAAATTTATCCCCGGCAATTTTAATGGAGTTACTGACCACAATACCACCCAGAGAAATGACTGCTACATCCGTTGTACCTCCGCCAATATCCACAATCATATGCCCAACCGGCTGCGTGATGTCCAGCCCTGCTCCAATGGCAGCCGCGATGGGTTCTTCAATTAAGTAAGTCGTGCGGGCGCCTGCCTCATTGGTCGCGTCAATGACAGCCCTTTTTTCCACTTCCGTTACACCGCTGGGAACACACACGATAATCTTCGGCTTAAAAAACAGTTTTTTGCCGACGGTTTTCTGAATAAAATATTTCAGCATTTTTTCGGTAATTTCATAATCAGAAATAACACCATCCTTCAGAGGCCGAATCGCCACAATGTTTCCGGGCGTTCTTCCCAGCATTCTTCTGGCTTCCCTTCCAACGGCCAGCACAGTGTTGGTGTATTTATCAATGGCCACCACGGAAGGCTCCTGCAGTACAATTCCTTTTCCTTTCACAAAAACCAGCACACTGGCTGTCCCAAGATCAATGCCAATATCTGGAGATAATCCTATCATTTCGCTCCACCTCTTCATTATAATTTCTTATTGACCGAGCTTTTGTCGATCAGTAATTTCGTTGATAAGCTGTCTTTTTCACTAAACTACGCTCTTAAGTATAACAGATAATAACGCTTGTTGCCAAGCATCTTTCACATTGGAATTTTGATTCTTTTCAGGCTTAGGATATAGCACGCGCATTTGTCATGTGGATAAGTTTTCAGGGTCTTGAACTTTCTTTTCCTAACCCTTAACCAACTAACCCCTAACCAACTAACCCCTAACCACTAAAAAGACGCACAGCGTCTTGTTTAATAAGCAAACACATCAATATCCGGATGTTCTTCAGCGCCCTCCTGCGCCTCAAGGCTAATGTACATACGGATGGGAAGCGAGATGATCATTTGATAGGTTTCGTTGATCCAACCCATATCAGCATGAATCGACAAAGGAACTATTTCTTCCGGCAAGCGGTGCAAACGGACAGCTCCGTCTTCCACTTCCAGTCTGCCGGTATATTCACGTCCCCCATAGGTAAAGGGAAAATCGATGAAATAAGCTTCACCACGGTCTTCCAAAGGAAACTGATGAATTTCTTCACCGTCCATGGTAACCACAATAATTTTTTCATCCGCCTCCTGGGTTAGCAGCCTTGGTATAGCAAAAAAAGCGCTTAAACTTAACATGACAACAAACAGTATCAGAAAATAATCGCCGGGCTTCATAATTTTTTTCAACAGTTATGCTTCCTTCCTCTATCCATTCATGATCCTTACGCCTATTGATTATATCTGATTCAATGGTGTCTATGCAAGAAAAAACCTGCCGATTTCTATCTCCGGCAGGTTTACAGCGCCACGTAACATTAATTTACTTTTTTGATCGTTCATACAGCTTAATTCGATTTAGGGCTTTTGTCATAGCGATGTTCGCCCGATCCAAATCCACATCATTCTTTTTTACTGCTAATCTTTTTTCTGCGCGTTCCTTCGCTTTTCTGGCCCGCTCGATGTCAATTTCATCAATCCATTCCACCGCTTCTGTGATGACGAGAGCGTGGTCTTCTCTGATTTTAACGACCCCTTCTGCACAGGAAGCTTCGCGGGGTTTACCGTCCTTGATGATCTTGATTCGACCGACTGCAAGCGGCAAAACCAGTGGCAGGTGGTCGTTCATCAAACCGACGTCGCCTTCGATGGTTCGGACAACGGCGGTATCAACTTCATCATCCCATAAAATCTGATCCGGGGAGATTACTTCAAGATGCAGTTTTTTTGCCATTTCCGTCACCTACTTTCCGGATTTTGCCTTTTCCCGTGCTTCCTCAATGGTTCCTACGAAAAGGAAAGCGGATTCCGACAAGTCGTCGTGCTGCCCGTCCAGGATTTCCTGGAATCCACGGATGGTGTCTTTCAGCGACACATATTTCCCCGGCATGCCGGTAAACTGTTCGGCAACGTGGAAAGGCTGAGACAGGAATCGCTGTACTTTTCGCGCCCGGGATACGGTTAGTTTATCTTCTTCCGATAATTCATCCATTCCCAGGATGGCGATAATATCCTGAAGCTCCTTATAACGCTGCAACACCGATTCCACGCCACGAGCCACATCGTAGTGCTCCTGACCAACAATAGCCGGGTCCAGAATACGGGAAGTGGAATCCAGTGGATCCACCGCCGGATAGATTCCCAGCTCGGCGATTTGCCGGGAGAGAACCGTCGTGGCATCCAAGTGGGCAAAGGTGTTGGCAGGTGCCGGGTCTGTCAGGTCATCCGCCGGTACATAAACTGCCTGCACCGAAGTGATGGAACCTTTTTTCGTGGAAGTGATCCGCTCCTGCAGAACACCCATCTCTGTTGCCAATGTCGGCTGGTAACCAACCGCACTTGGCATACGACCCAACAGTGCTGAAACCTCCATACCCGCCTGGGTAAATCGGAATATGTTATCGATAAACAACAGCACGTCCTGACCTTCTTCATCACGGAAATACTCCGCCATGGTCAGGCCGGTAAGGCCCACCCGCATTCTGGCACCAGGTGGTTCGTTCATCTGCCCGTAAACCAGCGTAGTTTTATCAATAACGCCGGATTCAATCATTTCATAGTAAAGGTCATTTCCTTCACGGGTTCGTTCCCCAACACCGGAGAAAACGGAAAGTCCGCCGTGCTCCTTAGCGATGTTGTTAATCAGTTCCATAATAATAACGGTTTTACCAACGCCGGCACCGCCAAACAATCCAATCTTACCACCTTTGGCATAAGGTGCAATCAAATCAACAACCTTGATGCCGGTTTCCAGTATTTCCGTAGATGTTTCCTGTTCTTCAAAGGTGGGAGCAGATCGGTGGATTGGTAACATATGCTCCGACTTAACCGGTTCCTTTTCATCAACAACTTCTCCAAGAACATTAAGGATTCTTCCTAAGGTGGCTTTTCCCACCGGTACGGTAATGGGAGCCCCTGTATCCGTGGCTTCCATTCCACGTACCAAACCTTCTGTCGAGCTCATGGCAACGCATCGAACCGTGTCGTCACCCAAATGCTGGGCTACTTCGGCTACAATTCGAACATCGCCGTTAAAAATTTCAATGGCATTCATCAGTTCCGGGAGTTCATCCGTGTTAAATCGAATATCCAGTGCCGGACCAATAATCTGTGCCAGTTTGCCTATGTTTCCTTTGGGCATTCCTTACCCTCCTTCAGTTTCGTCACTGCAATCAGAACAGTGGTTATTTCAACGCTTCAGCGCCTCCAACGATTTCAGATATTTCCTGCGTGATGGCGGCCTGACGTGCTCGATTGTACTGAAGCTGCAGTCTTTCTATCATTTCTTCCGCATTGTTGGTGGCATTTTCCATGGCCACCCGTCGAGCTCCCTGTTCACTGGCGGATGATTCCAGCAGTCCTCCCAGGATCAAACTGTCGAGATAATTGGGGACCACCAGGTTCAGTACCCGGGGAACATTTGGTTCATAGTTCATTTTTTCATGAATTTTTTCTTTTTGGGCTTCTTCTGCCAATTCTTTCGGATGTTTCAGACTTTCATCGCTTTCAACACAGCTGTCAACGGCTTCATCATCCAATGGCATCAGTTTCACAATCTGTGGTTTATGACTGATGGTGCTGACAAACTGGGTATAAACCAGATAAACCTCATCCACTTCTTCATTTAAATACTTTTCAACACAGAAACGCCGAATGTCCTTTGCGTCCATAAAATCAGGCATTTCGGAAAAATCCAGGTACGCTTTTGGTATATCGTATCCTCTCCGGTTAAAAAAGTCTTTGGCTTTCTGTCCTACAGCCACCACACAGGAAGCTTTTTTCGTTTTCATGTGTTCCAGTGCTGCTTTCATGACATTTGTATTGTAACCGCCGCACAAGCCGCGGTTTCCGGTAATGACGATATATCCACTTTTTCGAACTTTTTCTCTGGGTGTGATCATAGGGTGTTCCACACCCTGCAAATCTCCCAGAAAGCTAAGGAGTGCCCTTTTCCATGCCAGACTGAATGGTCTGGATTCTTCCAGGCGCGCCTTTGTCTTTCGTAATTTCGCCGAGGCCACCATTTCCATGGCCTTGGTAATCTGTTTGGTGCTTCCGACACTTTTTATGCGGCGTTTTATATCCCGCATGCCCATTCCGGCCAATGGATCACCTCCAGGTTTGCTTCTTCAGCCATTATTAGGCCGTTTCTGCCTCATGGTCAGGCTTTTCGGCTGTTTCTTCTTCCGGGATTTCTTCCTTCTGGTAGTGATCCCGCTCACGTTTGAATTCCTGCTTGAATTCTTCCAATGCTTTCTTTAGCTTTTCTTCTGTCACTTCATTCATGGTACCTTCTGAAACAATGGATTCTCCAACTTCTTTAAAATTGTTGCGCATGTATTCAAGGAATTCGGCTTCAAATTCCACTACATCTTCCACTTCGATGTCTACCAGGAATTTATTGGTCACGGCATAAATCATCATAACCTGTTCCTCTACCGACATTGGATCATATTGTGGCTGTTTCAGAATTTCAAGGATTCGCTCCCCCTGAGCCAATCTGGCTTGGGTTTCCGGATCCAGTTCAGAACCGAACTGTGCAAAGGCAGCCAGCTCACGGTACTGCGCCAGCTCCAGCCTCAGCTTTCCGGCCACTTTTTTCATTGCTTTAATCTGTGCATTTCCACCAACACGGGATACGGAAATTCCCGGGTTAACCGCCGGACGAATACCGGAGTAGAAAAGTTCAGACTCCAGGAAAATCTGACCGTCCGTGATGGAAATAACGTTGGTTGGAATATACGCAGAGACATCTCCAGCCTGGGTTTCAATAATGGGAAGCGCTGTCAGGGACCCGCCGCCCAATTCGTCGCTGAGTTTTGCAGCACGTTCCAGAAGACGACTATGTAGATAGAAAACGTCTCCCGGGTAAGCCTCCCGGCCTGGCGGTCGTCTCAGCAACAGGGACATGGCCCGATATGCCACCGCGTGCTTGGAAAGGTCGTCGTAAATGACCAGTACATGTTTTCCTTCTTCCATAAACTCTTCCCCGATGGCGCATCCGGCAAAGGGTGCCAGAAACTGCAGCGGTGCCATTTCACTGGCAGAAGAAGCTACAATGGTGGTATAATCCATGGCGCCGTTTTTATTAAGAACATCGTAAATCTGAGCCACTGTAGAATTTTTCTGCCCAATGGCAACATAAATGCAGATCACATCTGTGTCTTTCTGGTTAATGATGGTATCGATGGCAATGGCAGTTTTACCCGTCTGTCTGTCTCCGATGATTAGCTCACGCTGACCCCGGCCAATGGGAATCATGGAGTCAATGGCTTTCAAGCCTGTCTGCAGTGGTTCTTCAACGGATTTTCTGGCAATGATGCCTGGTGCTACCCGTTCCACCACGCGGAACTTGTCTGATTGAATTGGTCCTTTTCCATCCACCGGCTGACCCAGGGAATTCACAACGCGGCCCAGCATGGCTTCACCCACCGGCACTTCCACAATACGACCGGTTCGTTTCACCGTGTCGCCTTCTTTGATGTGTTCATCGGATCCCATCAAAACACACCCTACGTTATCTTCCTCCAGATTCAGCGTCATCCCGTATACTTCTCCAGGAAACTCTAAAAGTTCGCCGGACATGCATTTTTCCAGCCCGTGGATCCGGGCAATTCCGTCACCAACCTGAATAACCGTTCCCACTTCCTGGTAGTCAAGCTGGTTTTCATATTGTTTAATCTGCTCTTTAATCACAGAACATATTTCTTCGGGTCTGAGATTCATCTTTCAATCACCCCTATTCTTATACAATGATTTGCGTCAGTTCATCCTTCATGATGTTTAATCGTCTGCGCAGCGTTCCGTCTATGATCTGATCACCCATTAGCAGCATCACGCCCCCAATAATGGTTTCGTCCACTTCGTTGAAAAGCTCCACTTCCTTACCAGTTACCTTGCCTAAGGTTTCCCGCAGCTTTCCAAAGGCTTCTTCGCTTAGTGGAATCGCTGTCACAGCCGTGGCTTTCATTTTTTTCTGATGTTCTTCCGTCAGCTTCTGAAAAACGTTCCGAATATCCAAAAAGTGAATTTCCCGTTGTTTATCAATGAGAATCAACAGAAAGTAATAGATTTCCGGTGTCAGCCTTTCTTTGAAAATGGTCTGAAGCATCTTCTTTTTTTCATCATCGCTCATCACCGGCGATGTATATAGCTGATAGAATTCAGGCACTTCTTCAAAACTGGCGGTAATGGCATCGAGTTCTTCCAGTGCCGCACCTGGTTCCAGATTTTCCGATTCCAGCACAGCATCAAATAAGGCTTTGGCGTATTTGTTTTCCACTAGTGCCGCCATTGTTCTTCTCCCACCTGTTCAATAAAGTCCTGGATCATTTTTTCATGAGATTTCGGATCCAGTTCCTGCTTCATCACTTGAGCAGCCGCCAGTACTGCCAGTTCGGAAATTTGATTCTTGAAATCGTTGATGGCTTTCGCCTGTTCCCGCTCAAGATCAATTCGTGAGCGTTCCTCCATTTTCCGGATTTCATCCCGGGCTTCCTTGATGATCCCATCGGCTCTTTCTTCCGCCTTTCTGGAAGCTTCTTTCATCATATCGCTGCGTTCCTGTTTTATATTTGCCAGTTTTTCTTCGTAATTGGCTTTTAATACTTTCGCCTCTTCTTTCATGTTCTCAGCATCTTTGATATCATTTTCAATATCACGGGTTCGCTTATCCATGAAGTCTGTTGTTGGCTTAAACAGAAAGTGCCGCAGCAGCAGAAAGATGATAAGGGTGTTGATAATCTGAAAAGCAAAGGTCCAGTTAAGTTCGACCAGTCCCTGCTGCATCTCGTTGCCTCCTTTCGTTCCTTTAGGCAGTTCTTGCCTTTAATTGGCTCCTCTTTACAGCATGCCCACCAAAGGATTGGCAAACAACAATATCAGCGCAATAATAAGTCCATAGATACCAGTGGTCTCTGCAACAGCAGCTCCCAGCAGCATGGTTCTAACAATGTCACCCTGTGCTTCAGGCTGACGTCCAACACCTTCTGCCCCTTTACCAGCCGCATATCCCTGTCCGATTCCTGGTCCGATTCCTGCGATCATAGCCAGTCCTGCTCCGATGGCGGAAGCAGCCAATATTAATGCTCTACCTGTGATTGGTTCCATACGATGTTTCCTCCTTTATCATTCGATATAATGGTGTTGCCTGATGCTACCAGTCATTCATGTTCTCTTCTTTTAATCACTCATAATCACTCATTTTTTATCTGCTTTACAACCTGTTACCTGTCACCTGTTCACTGTTACCTGCTTTTTAACTGCTTTTCCAACTGCTTTTTACCTGCTTTTACAGCTGCTTTTCCACCTGTCACCTGTTCACTGTTACCTGCTTTTAAAGCAATCCAATCAGCGGATTGGCAAACAGCAGCACGAGGGCAACAATCAATGCATAAATCCCTGTGGTTTGTGCAACCGCCTGCCCCAGGAACATGGTTCGAACGATGGGTCCTTGCAGACCTGGTCTCTTGCCAACCATTTCAGTCCCTTTACCGGCAGCATAACCCTGTCCGATTCCCGGTCCAATTCCGGCGATCATGGCCAGTCCTGCACCAATAGCCGATGCGGCTACCACAATAACGCCCGTGGTCATGCCGATGAGCGGGTTGGCGTACAGCATAATCAATGCCACAACCAGTGCCAGTATACCAGATGTCTCGGCAACAGCGGCACCCAGCAGCATAATCATGGTTGCCTGCTTCCCGCTTTTTGGATTGATGCTGACGGCTTCAGCGCCTTTGCCAGCCGCAAAACCTTGTCCGATTCCCGGACCGATCCCGGCGATCATGGCAAATCCGACGCCGATGGCTGAGGCAGCCAAAATAATGGCTCTGGCGTCAATTGAATGTTCCATTCAAATTCCTCCTTCTTACAAAATTCTTGAAACAAAATATTATTTATTCCATTGCCAGCGCAACAAAAACCATGGTCAGCATGGCAAAGATAAAACTTTGAAGCACACCTGCAAAAATATCAAAATACGCATGGAGAACTACAGGAATGGCCCCTTGAAAAATTGGAAATGCGGATAAACCAATCATTTCACTAAGGACAGTAAGCCCACCATAGGACAACGCAATGACAATAACGCCGCCAACAATGTTTCCAAAAAGACGGAAGGACAGTGAAATCGGCGTCGCCAGCTCACCCATAATATTCAACGGGATCATGAAGATAAAGGGTTCTGCAAAACCTTTGAAATAACCTCCCACTCCCTTTCTCCAGATCCCCGAACCATGAATCAGCAAAAAGGTCATAATGGCCATTCCCATGGTAGTGTTCAGATCTGCCGTCGGTGGCCTGAGTCCTAAGAGTCCCAACAAATTCATAAAGAGCAAAAGCAGAAAAAGGGTGTTCATGTACGGTGCGTAGGCTTTTTTGTCTTCGCCCATGGTCTGAATGGTCAGCTTGTTCAGGGAATCCACGACAATTTCCGTCACGTTTTGTTTTCCTTTTGGAACTTTCTCGAAATTTTTGGTTCCAAGAATCGAAAGGACTACCAAAACAATCATAATCAACCAAGTATTAACGACGGTCTCTGTAACAGGAATCCCATCAAAAAAGGGCAGTTCAAAAATTATCCGCGGGCCAAAGGCAATTGGCTGCATTTATTTTTCCTCCTTTCCTGAAAATATATTCTTGAAATATGTGGTGTCATTGAAAAGATTCTGCCTGAGGATCACCAGCTTAATCATCAGCAGACCAATGACCGTTCCAAGCGTGTTGATATCCGGAGACCTAAGTGAAACCAATATCACAATCGCTGTCAGAAAATAGCGGATCATGTAGCGCATCGTTGTAAATTTTTGTGCTTTTCCCGGCGCCATGGTGACGGCACGATTGATGGTCAGGTATAAAAGTCTGAAGTTCAGAAGAGAAATCAACGTCCCAAAAATCAGCCCCATCCATAGAGGGATTATCGGTCGAAGGAAGATACTCCCAATTATTCCAACAACAATATTGAAGATAACAACTTGCCGTATAATCTCTTTTTGGGTTTGCTTTATGTCCGTCATACGACTTCACCTTCTTTTTCGGGGTGGAATATTGCGGGTGGTTATAGCAAAAACGTTGCGAAATCCCACAATGATCCCCGCAAAAATCAGAACAAACAAAAAGATAGGTTGTGTGTCAAAACGTTCATCCAACCAGCGTCCACCAAAGACTCCGGCAATGATGGGAACGATCATGGCGATGCCTATGTAGCTGACAAGAGCCAAGTTTTCCAGGGCGCTTCCAGTTTTTCTCATTTCATCAATCCGTCCTCATTATATCATAGACTCTTTGTGAATGGCAGGCAATTTGTTATATATTTATCAATTTCCGGAGAGGAAAGATTATTCTAATAGCCTTCATTATGGTGACTCTACGGATTCTTCTGATAATTCTTTTAGCAACGCCTGCACAATTTTTTGGGAAGCGGTACCATCTCCATAAGGATTCACCGCATTGGCCATTTCTTTCCATGCAGCTTCCGAGTCCAAGAGCCTCTCTGTGTCCCGGATAATATCCTCTGTTCGGACGCCTGTGACATGAACGGTTCCGGCCTCCACCGCCTCAGGCCTTTCTGTTTCCGTCCGCAGAACCAGAATCGGCACCCCCAGCGCAGGGGATTCTTCCTGTATCCCTCCGGAATCCGTCAACATGAGCCGGGCTTTTGCCAGTAAATTGGCAAACGGAGCATAGTCCAAAGGTTTTATCAGGAAAATATTATTTTCCTTCCCCATGATGGCTTCTGCCATCTTCTGAATAGCAGGATTCATGTGAACCGGATAAACAATTCGATGCTCGGGATATCGCCTGGCAATTTGTTTTACCGCTTCAAAAATTTGTTCCATGGGCTTTCCCCAGTTTTCACGACGATGGCAGGTGATTATAATGATGGGATGATGGGCCGTTTCTCGGGCCAGCCTATTCAGGAGTGGATCTTCAAAATCATATTCCGGATCCACCACGCTGAGTAACGCGTCGATGACTGTATTGCCAGTCACATGAATTTTTTCTGCCGAAATTCCCTCTCGAAGCAAATGATCACGGTTTTTTTCCGTTGGAGCGAAATGGATACTTGCAATGTCACCGGTCAGTCTTCGATTCATCTCTTCCGGGTACGGTGAGTAAGGGTTCCCGGTTCTCAGTCCGGCCTCCACATGCCCCACGGGTATTTTTTGGTAAAAAGCAGCCAAAGAAGCCACAAACGTAGTCGTTGTGTCTCCATGCACCAAAACGTAGTCTGGCTTAATTTTTTGCAGTATTTTCTGCAATCCCTCCAATACTCTGATGGTAATGTCCGTCATTGTCTGCCCGTGCTTCATGATATTCAGGTCTTCATCCGGTGTTATTTGGAAAAGTTCCAGAACGGCATCCAACATTTCCCGATGCTGTGCGGTCACACAAACGACTGAGTGGAAGCGTTCTTCCTTTTCCAGTGCTTTAACCAAAGGAGCCATTTTAACCGCTTCCGGCCTTGTGCCAAAAATACTCAGAACTTTAATCGGTTTCTCCTTCATATCATTTCCTTTCGTCTCTGTTTTCTGTCAATTGCATCTTTCTATACAATATCGCTGTATTGTACCATACTACTTTAACCGTTTTCAAGACAAAAATCAAGATAAATCCATGCGAT
>SLLE01000105.1 GCA_007134225.1 Tindallia sp. | reverse complement strand
TAAAAAGAATCCCTAGCATAACGGCCTCCTGTCCAGAATTTTATCTATCTGTTGAATCAATACCCATCTTGAAGCAAAATAATAAGGCTCACAAGATGTATCGATAGCATCTTGTGAGCCTTAGGGTGTCATTCGCTTGACACCACATCTGAAACTGCATTCATCAACTGATAAGACAGGTCATCCGGCTCCGGGTATCTCCACGAGACACCATCAAAGGTGAGAAATCACGTCTCTTGCGGGCTGCCGTCGGCTTCGAAGGCATAGGCGTCTGAAATTTTGTACCGCTGCTCCTTCGGATCCAAATGCCACAGCTGGATTTCATAAGATACGTTACCCGGATTGTCTGAGTACTCAATACGAACAAAGACATCGATGATATCGTTTCCTTCGCTGTCCGTCCAACGTTCGATTGACTCCGGATCATAGTAGTAACTTCGCCAATCGTCAGAAGCCACGTAAACATGCCGATCCTCATTATCTGTCATGATCGTCTCTGTCGCTGCTTCTTCCCCGGGTGAACAGGACGTCAAAATCAGTAAAAAAAAGAACAACAAAGCAACTTTTTTATATAACATGGTAATCGCTCCTATTCTTCCCGATGCGGAGAAGGGCTGTGAAGCCGTTTCAGCTTCCGCGAGTAAAACAGAAACACTGGTAAGGGGATGATGATCCAGCCAAAGCTCTTAATCAGTGAATTATGGGCCCGATTCATTTGCCGCTGGTTCTCCTGAAGCACCATCGCATCATACTGTTCCCTAATTTCTTCTTCTGTCATCACTTCCGCCTCCTGCCCCTCTGCAACAGCCGGCCGTTCCACATTCCATCTTCGATATTCTTCATAAGACTGGTAGTAAGGGGCAGGGGCCACGATGTCTGCAATCGCCATAAAAGCAGCCACACTGCCGCCGATGGTCATCATCAGCGTTGCAAATAGTACCACATAGATATACACGTTTTTTATCATTTCTTCTCCTCCTTGCTGTGATCCGCTTTTCACTCCGGCTATCACAAGAGCGACCAAAGCGATCAATGCCAATGGAATCATTAGTGAAGCCACCATAAAATTTCCCCCTCCTTTCCCCTGCCTAACCATACAGACGACAATGGCCGCAAAAAGTTTCACGCAGCCACATACTTCCCTTTTGGGCTGACGCATACAGCTACCCTGTTCTAATGTGGTTTTGGGTTATCAGTACGCTCAAAATTGGAGCATATCTCCAGAATCGTAAAAAAAGGTTGTTTTAACAAAATCATTTTTATTGCGGTCATGACTCCGTCGGGTGGCTCGAGTCCATCCCCACTGATCTTTATCAGGATCTGGCAAATGAAGGACAGCCATTTCTTTTGGACCGATGCATCCTCGCACAATTTTTCTGGCTTTCGGAACTCCGGCATAAGGAAAGTTAGCCAACAGGAGATCTACTTCGTCATCCAAAAGGAAAAATGGCAGAAAATTTTCCAGGGTCGGCGCTGCATCGCCCAGGTGCAGTACTTTTTTTCCGGCATCAACCAGAAAAGCCATATTGTTGACATCGACAAACTCTTCACCGTCGTGCTGCATGGACATAGCCCGGATGTTAACACCATCGATCGTCAGCGTCTCGCTCTTTCGCAGGGCCGGATCCATGGCATAGAACCGGTTCGAATTCAACCCCGGCGCCTGCTTCCGGATGCGGGAGATAATTCCTTCCGATGCAACCAGAAACGTTTCAGGGGTTTTCTCCAGAAAAGAAATCACCATCTCCTGGTTATAATGATCGCTGTGATCATGCGTGATCAGCATAAAGTCAATGCCGTCATAAGGCGGTTCCCGGTTCAGCATCTGGTGGTACACGCCATCCGGGGTGCTTCTGAAGAGCGGAACATCAGACCGGGAAAGTGCGTCAATCAAAATTTTCTTATCTCCCAGCTTTATCAGCACGCCTGCGTTGGCGATATATATAATGTGATCTTTGTTCTCTTGTCCATTGCTTTTCAACGGTATAGCCTCCTGTCATCCCGATGATACCATGGGATATGAACGTCAGAAACCGGGGAAGTTGTTATTTTCGGCATGATTTTAAGGGACAAGGCGGCAAATCCGGCATTCGAATGATATCGGTACATCCTGTCGGATCGCAGCAGGTGTAGCAAACCCTTTTCAGTGTCCGAAGTCCTTTTAATTGTATGTGATTGGTAAGATATTCTTCCTTTGCCGGCTCTTCTTTCATCAGGTCTGTGCTCAGGTATTTTTTATTATCATCAGAAAACACCGTCACCACTATCTTATTCGATCCTATAATATTTTGAACTTTCAACGCTCCCAGCAAGTTAGCACCAGAGGAAATTCCCAAGCCAACACCCAGGTCCGCGGCTAATTTTTGCGTCATAATGATGGCGTCTCCATCATCTACAGCGATTACCGGCTCCAGGTCTTCCAGTTTCACAATGTCCGGAATAAATTCGTCGGAGATCCCCTGTATCCGGTGAGCACCTACTTTGTGTCCAGTGGAAAGTGTCGGTGAGTTAGAGGGTTCCAGGGGATAAATATGAATGTCTGGATTTTGTTCTTTCAGATATTTTCCAGTTCCCATTACGGTGCCACCAGTTCCCACGCCAGCAATAAAGGCGTCCGGCACTATTCCCCGCACATTCAGCTGCCACCAGATTTCCGGCCCGGTGGTGAGGTAGTGCGCTTCTACATTGTCGTTGTTGGAAAATTGACCTGGTAAAAAAACATTGC
>SLLE01000079.1 GCA_007134225.1 Tindallia sp. | reverse complement strand
TAGATAATGGAAAATCCAAAGACTATGCCAATAGCGACAAAGAGGCTAAACATCACACGACTCAGTTCCCACATTTCTTCCAGGTTTTTGATCATTTCTTCCCGTCCGTCAACTCCGTAAATTTTTTCGCTTTCCTGGTAGTGGTCACTCAATGCCATCAATAATCCATCATTTTCCGAATCCGTCCTTACCATCACTGAAGTGGCAAAAGCTGGCTGTTCCAGCAATTCTTCCATTGCCTCAATCTCCATATAAGCATTCATTCCCAGATATTGAGGAACGGATTCTATCACTGTGACCTCTACTTCATCCGTGGTGCTTTTCAGGTAAGGACTCTTTAACGTGATGGTGTCTCCCGGCTTCACCTCCAGATTGTCAGCCAGTCTCTCTGATAGGATCAGCCCGTCTTTTGAAGGAAGGATCCGGTTCCCATCATCATCAACTATTCGATACAGGGTGTCTTCTTTACCGAGTCCCAGCAGCATTACGTTCTCTTCACGCCAACGGTGTGTTAGCTCCACAGGGACTTCCGACAAGGGTTCTGCCCGAAGAACTCGGTCCAGTTCTTCCACTTCCTGCAACGCTGCGTTTCTTGAAATCGGGTCGTAAAAAGTAACTCGAGCATCATAGCTCTCCACTTCCGTAAACTGGTGAAAAAGAAAGGTTGGCATATTATCCAGCATCATGGAAGACGTGAAGGTGATTAATGAGAAACTGATGCAGATCCCCAGCATCATAAATGCGCTTCTACTCTTACTGCGGCCGATGTTCCGAATTCCCATCATGCCTTGCATCGTCAGCATTCGGGTGAAAAATTTCATTCTTTCCAGCCAATTATTCCTGCCGATGATGGGAGCCGGAGGCCGCATGGCTTCTGCAGGGTCAAGCCGTAGTGCATATTTGCAGCCCTGATACCCTGCGATACCAAGAACCGTGAGGCAAAGCACAATCCCCTGAATCAAATAGGCGATGGAAAAACCGGTGTACACCTCTGGCATTGCAAAATGTTCAAATAGCAGTTCTGTAATGGGTGTGGCTGCCCACATTCCCGCTATGCTGCCGATGGCACCGCCAACCACCGCCAGCACCAAAGAATACGATAAATAATGGCTCCGAATTTCACGCCGATTATAACCAAAAGCTTTCAGGATTCCGATTTGTCCACGCTGCTGCTGAACAAGCCGTTTCAGAATAATGTAGAGAACAAAAGCAGCAACCGTTAAAATAATCACCGGAAAAAAAGTGGACATGGTGGTCAGAATCTCTATTTCTTCGTTTAAAACAAAGTGACTGTCATGATCATCCCTGGGATAAATACGAGTTACCCCATAGGTTTCCAGCGCTAATTCCAGCTCTTCCTCGACTTTTCGGTAATCCGCGCCCGCATCCATGCTAAAAACCAAATCGTTTACTCTTCCCTGTTCTTCCGGGAACAAATTCCACATGGTCTCCAGAGGAACCATGCCGATGCCAAAACGGGAAGCATCAGGGTAAAGATCCCGATCATCCTTCATAATATAAACAAATTCAGGATTAATCATGGCGCCCTGGACCGACAGTTCCTGCACACGTCCGTTAATAATCACCTGAAAACGATCATCCAGCTCCAGTTGATGTGCATCGCTAAATTCCCTGTTGAGCAATACATCCCTCTCCCCGGACACCATTTCCTCCCCCCAAAGAATCTGGGAGTCGTTCAAACGGTCTGTGTCATCCAGGTCTTTGGATACAAGCCGCAGGTAAATACTTTCACCATTACTTAAGTCTTTTACGCGAACCTGCTTAACAAGCCTGCCGCTTACCTGTCGGATCCCCTCGATGCGATGCAGTTTCTCCAGATCTCTTTCCGGCATGGAATTAATTTCTGCAAAGCCATCGGCAAACTGCCCATCGCTATACAGCTGATGTTTGGCTTCCTGAAAGTTTTCATTGGAAATGGAAAAAGCGTTAAACACAGCCAGTCCGATGATAATAAGCACCAGGCATGCCAGATAAGATCCCTTATTGTTTTTCATATCACGAATCATTTTTTTCCAAAGCATTACCAAGTCACCTTCTCCGCCGGTAACGGCTCTTTATTTTCCTTCACCCATTCCACCATACCATCCTTTAAATAAACGATTCGATCCGCCATGTAGCTGATGTTTTCGTTGTGGGTGATAATGACGACTGTTTTGCGGTATTCGGTGCAAAAATCCCGGAGTAGCTTTAATACCTGAATGCCCGTTGGCAAATCCAGGGCTCCCGTTGGCTCGTCACAAAGCAGCAAGCGGGGATTTTTAGCCAGTGCCCTGGCAATAGCCACTCGCTGTTGTTCTCCTCCCGACATCTGTGCCGGGAAATGATCTCGCCGATCCTCCAGTCCCACCTGCTCCAGCAGCGTATCAATGTCCAACGGATCTTTGGCAATTTGAGCTGCCAGGTTGATATTTTCCCAGGCTGTCAGGTTAGGCATCAGATTGTAGAATTGAAAGATAAAACCTACCTGGTTACGCCGATACAAAGTTAATTCTTCTTCCGATGCTTCATGAAGCATCTGATCTCCAAATTTCATGATTCCTTCGCTGGCCTGATCCATGCCACCAATAATGTTTACCATTGTACTTTTACCGGAGCCGCTGGCGCCCAGCACCACTACCAGTTCGCCGTCATATAAATTTAAGTCAACGCCTCTCAGCGCATAAACATCAACCTCCCCCATTCGATATCGTTTCTTCAGCTGTTGAGC
>SLLE01000010.1 GCA_007134225.1 Tindallia sp. | reverse complement strand
TTACTAAATTCAATGCCAGATTTCGATCCATTTCGCGACACCTCCTGTTAAGTACAAATCGAGAATTTATAATTGATGATTGATGATTAAGTTCAAGTGATAGAAGCATTCACCCTCTCTCAAACCCTCTCCCGTCAAGGGAGAAGGGATCTTTCTATCACCTGCTTTTCTATCTGCTCTTCCAACTGCTCTTCTCATCTGTTTTATTTTACCGCATTTTCCCAATCTTTCAGAAACCGTTCAATTCCCAAGTCCGTTAGCGGGTGTTTAATCATTTGCTTAAACACAGCATAGGGAATCGTAGAAATATGCGCCCCTGCCGCGGCTGCTTCTGTCACATGAGTGTTTCGCCGGATGCTGGCAGCAATGATTTCCGTATTGATTAAGTGACGATCAAAAATGTGGACAATTTCTGTAATTAAATCCATTCCATTATGCCCGACATCATCCAGCCTTCCCAGAAACGGACTGACATAAGATGCACCGGCTTTCGCCGCCAGCAGCGCCTGCGATGCCGAGAAGACCAACGTCACATTGGTTCTCACGCCCTGCTCAGCAAACATACGGGTGGCTTTCAATCCTTCCTCCGTCATTGGCACTTTGATAACGATGTTCGGATGGATGTTTACTAAATCCTTCGCTTCCTCCACCATTTCCTCCGCTTTCAGACTGACCACTTCCGCACTGATGGGACCGTCGACGATGTCGGCAATTTCCTGTACCGTCTGCTTAAAATCCCTTTGTTCCTTTGCAATTAAGGAAGGATTGGTTGTTACACCCTCCAGAACTCCCCAGCTGTTCACTTCTCTGATCTCATCCAAATTGGCCGTGTCGATAAACAGTTTCATACCATCAGCTCCTCATCCTATTTCATTCCCAATATTTCTCTCGCCTCGTCCGGCGTCGCCACTTCCCTGTCCATCTCTCTTGAGATCCGGGCAATACGCTCAACCAGCTGTGCATTGGAAGTTGCCAGTTCCCCTTTCCGGTAGAAGACGTTATCTTCAAAGCCAACCCGGACATGACCTCCCAGCACAATGGCCAGAACGGACATGGGCAGTTCATGACGCCCAATACCGGCTACTGTCCAGGTAGAACCCTCCGGTATGGCGTTTTTCATTGCCATCAAGTCTTCCGGTGTTGCCGGACAGGCTCCGGGAACGCCAAGCACAAAATCAAAATGAATGGGTTCTTTTAATAACCCTTTTTTTACCATTTTCATGGCATTGACGATAAATCCGCGCTCAAAGATTTCAATTTCGGGTTTTACATTCTTTTCCAGCATGGTGGTCGCAAATTGCTCCATCATGCTTTCCGTATTCATAAAGACCTCCGACCCAAAATTGCAGGTGCCACTGGTCAGACTGGCCATTTCCGGATTCAATTCAACAGGTTGCAGTCGTTCTTCCGGACTATGCCAAACAGCTCCGCCGGTAGAGGGCTGAAAGATGACATCGCAGCACGCTTCCACTTTTTCCTTGATTTGGCGGTAGACTTCCTTGTCCTGAGTCGGATTCCCCTCTTCATCCCTGGCATGAACATGGACAATGGAAGCTCCTGCTTCACGACAGGCTTTTGCTTCCGCAGCTATTTCTTCCGGGGTCAGCGGCAATGCCGGCTGGTTTTCCCTGGTTACTTCAGCGCCTGTTATGGCAGCTGTAATTATTAATTTTTCCATAAGATCGCTCCTTTCCCTACTGTCCAACAGTTCTGAATCCTCAGCGTAGGATATGTTGTGTACATTATAACAGTATTAGGGACGATTGAAAAGTGAAGAGGCGGATTATGAATAGCTAATATTGTTGAAAAAGGTTGCATCGAGGTGACAAAGAGTGTATAATTTTATTGAATTTAAATAATCAAATATTCAAAAAAAACGACAGCTGTGGAGCCACTTTGCCGCTTCTGCCAATCAGGCAGGATGAAAGTTGTCATTATGACAGGAGGTGAAATGTCGGATTAGCTTGATCAGTTTTTCGTCTGGCTGATTGTTTTTTTATGCAACCAAATAATTTTTAAGGAGGTTTAATGTATGTCATTAAATGAAAAACCGATTAGGGAACATTGGGGTTCCCGACTGGCATTCGTTCTTGCCGCAGCCGGTTCAGCCGTAGGCCTTGGAAATATATGGCGTTTCCCCTACATTGTGGGAACTAATGGCGGAGCTGCATTCGTAGTAATTTATTTAATTATCATTGCTCTTATTGGCTATCCTATGATGGTAACAGAGATGACAATCGGTCGAAGAACCAATAAAAACGCGATCGGTTCATTTCTGGCTCTTGCGCCCGGAACTCCCTGGTGGATTGTTGGCGCCATGGGTGTCCTGGCAGGCTTTGTCATTCTGTCCTTTTACTCTGTTGTTGCAGGCTGGGCTATGGCCTATTTTTTCAAAACCTTATCCGGGGGGCTCGGCGCCGGAACCGACTTTGTGGACGCATTTGTCGGTCATATTTCCAGTCCGGTGACACCGCTGATCTGGCACGCGCTCTTCATGGCTTTGACCCTTGGAATCATCTCTGCCGGAATTGTTAAAGGGATTGAACGAACTGTCAAGATCCTAATGCCGGCTCTCTTTATCCTGTTGCTGCTTTTGGTTTTCAGATCTCTGACTTTGCCCGGAGCCGCAGCTGGAGTCGCGTTTTACCTTTCCCCAGACTTTTCGCAAATTACGGCCCAGTCTATTTTGGCGGCTGTCGGCCAGTCATTCTTTACCCTCAGCCTCGGTATGGGTTGTATGATTACTTACGGCTCATACCTGAGAAAAACGGATGAAGTTCCGGATAACGCTGCCTGGGTTGTCGGCCTGGATACTGCCATTGCACTGATTGC
>SLLE01000009.1 GCA_007134225.1 Tindallia sp. | reverse complement strand
TGCTGGTATATGGGTTTGCTGTCTTCCACGAATTGCTTCACTAAAGCACCTCCTCGGTTACTGCAATTTAAAATTATGAATTATGAATTAAAAAGCATAAGAGCAATTGATAATGGATCATGGATAATTAAGTTCAAATGGTGAATAGGTCAGAACATTTGTAACAAAAATGGTTCAATAGATAGGTAACACTTACAGTCCTTTGATCCTTTCTTAGCGGCCTTCGCGTTCTTCGCGGTTAATCGCTTGGATTAATTGCGAGTTGTGAGTTCGATGGTTAAGTGGTTAGTTGCTTGTGTAATTAAGTATATGCACAACATGACTGTTTGTCAAACGTTTTTAAATATTTTTTTATTCCATTTTTCCAAAGTTGTTTTCATCCAAAAAATGGATAAAAAATAGACGGTCAGGTATGCTTCCTGAAGCCGTCTATCGTCTATTATGTTTCGTTTATGCTTTTTTCCGATGACTAATACCTGTGGATCAATCAGTCGTTTTTAGGAACCACAGGAATCCACACCTCGTATTTTGTGTGTTCCGGATATAGTTTATTTCCTCTGTCAGGTTTTCTTCAATGTAGTCGATGGCATTGTTCAATCGTGTAATCCATTCCATTTTTATCAAACTCCTTTAAGATAAGTATAGCGGCTTTCGGGATAGCAGGCCTCTCTTTCTCTGCACCAAAATGCGAGGTGTTTCTCTCTTACAATATTTTCTGCCCACATGGTAAAGCCGATTCTGCTGATGGATCCGACTTGATTCCAAAGAGACTGATAAACGCCTACAAACCCAATGGAAAGAAAATGATGAAGATGCCTACAGGAACTGTAAATCGTTGAAATCCAAGAACAATCAACCAGCCCATAAAATAGAATTGAATAGCCTGCAAAAAACCTTCTGTGAGCATTTGAACTGAAATTTGCGATGCCATGTTGTAACCCAGAAGCAGGAATCCGAGTCCTGTATGAATCAGAAGGGCCGTTGACACCAAAGCCACTCCCAACGTCCCTTTGTCCTTCAAGCTTATGAAGAAGCCTCCAGCAAAAAGTCAATCAGGTTAATGTGTTGAATGCCCTCCCTGGAAAAATCAAATTTGTCCAAAGACAACACATACTTGGGGTAATGATCACTCACAGCTTCAAAGGCGCCAAATTCGCGCCGAACCACCTGTTCATCCGCAAGCAGGTAGGCCACTTGGTAGTAACTTCTTTCTTCTCCCTTCATGACAACAAAGTCAATTTCACCTTTTGATGTTTTACCAACATAAACATCAAACCCTCTGGTGACAAGTTCATTGAACACAACATTCTCAATAAGAGCACCGATTTCTGTTTTAAACCCTGTGTTATTTATTTTTGCAAACCCCATGTCTGTTAGATAATACTTATCTGAACGGGTAAGAATTTTCTTGCCTCGTATGTCATACCGAATGGCTTTTTTGATGATTAAAGAAGCCGTTATGTGTTCAAGATACTGATAGAGCGTCTCCGTTGACACTTTTCGGTTTGCACTCTCAAAAAACTGAGAAATAGATTTAGCTGAAAAAATCTGGGATGTATTCAGTACCATATACTCCATAATTCTGTTGAGCAAGTCCACATCTTTAATATTGCTTCGCTGCATAATATCTCTTAGGACGATTGAATGATACAAGTCTTTGAGATAAACCTTTGTTTCTTCTTCTGTGTGCATTAAAAACCGCTGTGGCATACCTCCGTATTGCAGGTAATTCATGAAATCATCTTCACTCACCGAAGCCTTTGTTATACCCCTGATTTCACACATTTCGCAGAAATTAAATGGCATGATTCTGAAGCTTACATACCTGCCAGACAAATGGGTTGCCAATTCTCCCGATAATAGTTTCCCATTGGATCCTGTGATGAATAAACTGCAATTCATTGAAACTCTAAATGAATTAATCGCTTTTTCAAAGTTTTCAACGTTCTGGATTTCATCAAAAAAGAGGTAATACTTTTTCTTACCTTTCATCTTCTTTTTGATGAATACATGTAAATCCATCTCGTTTTTAATGAAAGAATTCTCCAAGTCTTCAAAGTTTACGTAAATAATGTGAGATTCTCTTACGCCAGATTCCAAAATCTCTGCAATAATTTGTTTTAAAATAACGGACTTACCCGAACGTCGAATGCCGATGAGCACTTTGATCAGTTCAGAGTCGTAGAAAGGCCTTATTTTCTTCAAATACTGCTCTCTTATGATCATCCGGCACACTCCTTTCTGACTCCATTATAACAAAATAAATTATATTTTCAATATTTTATTTTGTTCAAACGAAACATATTGTATTTTCAATCTTTTGTTTTGCCCCCATACAAAGTTAGATTTATCTGCTTTAGAAGGGAATTTGCTGGCTTCGTGAGTTATCAGAATTTTTGACTGTCCAGAATTGAAAGAGACCCGTTACAATGACGAATCTTTTACGAATAGAATCTTTCATCTTGACTCAGCACACCTATTCCGAATCACCTTCCTGTGCAGCGATAATTCTAAATGCGTTTTGGATTATATGTTTAGTTTTGTTGTGCATCTCTTTTCACCGACTGATATCTCGTCAGTAAATTCACGCCCACTACTCCCAGCAATAGAAACAAAACGCCCAGCCCCCCAAACTGAACCGCAGCATGGAACCTGTCAAGAGCACCCAGAATAGGGGGAATTAACG
The DNA here is from genome assembly GCA_007134225.1 of Tindallia sp. Lineage (GTDB taxonomy): Bacteria > Bacillota > Clostridia > Peptostreptococcales > Tindalliaceae > Tindallia. The sequence goes on along the minus strand of SLLE01000009.1, from coordinate 8,509 downwards.
CCAGGGAAAAGGACCAGAACATACCGGTGAAAGCCATAGCGGTTCCCATCTGGTTTTTAGGCGATACCTCTCCCACAAAAACCAGAGAAACCGTCTGCAGGGCACCGCTGGAGAAGCCAATGAGGGAAATAAAAATGACCTGCAAGCCAAAATGATTTGTCATGGGGATCAGAAAAAATCCTGCTGCGCCCATTAAAATACTCCCCAGAAACATCCATTTAAAGGATATTTTTTCCAGGTAAATGCCACCCAGAAAACCACCCGGCGCAGAGGACAGAGCCCGAAGCCCCACCAGCAACCCCACCAGCGTGGATGAAAAGCCTAACTGATTCTGCATGTAAATGGGATAAAAGGAGCTAACCAGCGCCCAGGAGGTGGCACCGCAGAAAGTGGCAATTCCGGCAAAATATAATGATTTTTCCCGCACCACCACCAGCATGGTTTCCAGGAATCCCAGCGACTTCCCTGCGGTTTCTCCCTTATCCAGCCGCGGCAGCCTGAAGGTGAAAAGCGCCAGCAGGATTGATCCAATCAGCAGCACGTAAAAGGATCTCTGCGGACCGATCAGGTCTTTGCTGTAACCGCCTGCCAGCGGTCCGGCAATGCCGGCCACACCTGTCAGTAAGTTAAACATCCCCATACGATATCCCAGGGTTCGATAATTCATCGATGCCACGTAAGCCTGAGTCGACGGCCAGAACAAGGTTCGGGAAATACCTGAAAACACTTGGATGATAATGAAAAATGGAAGCAGCGGTCTGGCGAAAAAGAAAATGATGGATAATAGAAAGGTGCTGGTGCTGATTTTCGCAGCATTATGCTCGCCAATACGATCTATGTAGGCACCCAGGGGTAACCGAAAAAGAATTTCAAATACAGCAGGAACCGATACCAGTATGCCGATCAGCATCGGAGCAAACACCAGATGGTCCAAGTATAACGGAAACAGAAACAAATACATGGATAAGGCCAGGTTATACAACACGACAACACCGTAAATGGATTTAACGTTCATTTCCAACATTCCTCCATTCAGTCATTCCTCTATTGTTTCTTCTTATGCCCAGCTTAAGTATACCATAGAAGGCGATCCACCTCCGCTCCGGCTCCTCCATTAAATGAAAACATTTCATTTCCTCAATAGTAAAGGCATTACCAGATATTCATTTCGAAACCTTGGGTAGATATACAATACCCAATTAATATTGAGGATGTGAAAGGATGCTCATCATTTAAAAAAATCCTGGCAGCAATTATAATGGTGATAGCCCTAATCTTCATCGTTTCACCGCTGTTTCGGCCATATATTGAGAAAAGAGTCAACAAAATAGAAGTCAAGGCTGATGGAAAAGCCTCCAAAGAAGCTCAGGACCTTCATTCCACTCTGTTTATTGCAGATCTGCATGCGGACCCGCTGTTTTCATGCCGCAATCTCCTCCAGCGTCATTCCACCGGTCACATGGATCTTCCAAGGCTTATAGAAGGAAATATCCGACTCCAAGTATTTGGAGTGTCCACTTTTGTCCCGTTGTTTCCGAACATTAACAGAAACAGCAGCAAAAGGGAAGTGACAGGTTTTTTAGCCTTTTTGCAGCGCTGGCCGGTCAAAACATGGTTCAGCCAGAAAAATCGAGCCTTCTTTCAGGCAGAAAAACTGCATAGGCTGGAAGCAAAATCTAATGGTATGATGAAAGTCATTAAAACCGCCCGGGAGTTGGAGGCGCATCATCAAAAAGCACAGATGGAACCCGGTATTACCGCCGGAATGTTAATGCTTGAGGGAGCCCACGTTGTCCAAAAGATCCCTGATGACCTTGAGTAGCTTTACTTAAGCGGCTTTCGCATCATAAGTTTAACCCATTTTACGGATAACCAATTGGGCGGCTCTGCTCACGGCGTAGAAAAAGGAGGGTTAACGGAGCTGGGCAAAAAAGCGGTGCAACAAATGGAAGCATTGCAGATGATCATCGACCTGTCCCATGCGTCTCCCACACTAATAGATGAAGTGCTGGAAATGACTTCGCGTCCGGTGATGGTATCTCATACCGGGGTCAAGGGATGCCTCAACAATAGCCGAAATCTTTCCGATGAACAGCTGAAAGAGTTTGCTTTCAGGGGAGGGCTGATTGGCATCAGTTTCTGTGAGGAAGCCGTCGGAAAGGAAGGCGTCAAGGAACTGCCGTATAAGGACATTAGCCTGTACGTAAGCCGCGTAATGGACTTTAAAGATCAGGTGGTGGCAGTACAACTGACCAAAAAAATGTTGCTTAAAGATTTGGAATTACCCACCTTGAAACTCATGTAATGAAAAAACTCCTGGCAGCACATAGGAAAATAAGCTGTTCAGGAGTTTTTTCCAAATTTCTGGAGTTTTTCGGAAATCAGGCTTCCCTGGCTTCCTTGATTTCTTTAGCGACTCTCATGCCAGACCGAACAGCGCCTTCCATGAAATTCGAGAATTTCCCTGCCGTTTCGGCACCGGCCCATTGGATGCGGCCTATAGGCTCAACCAGCGACTCTCCATATTCTGTCCATGTTCCGATGGTAAAATGACTTCCATAACCACCCCTGCTATACTCCTCACTCATCCAGTCCATTTCCACATATTCAAAGGTGTCTTGGGCTTTCGGCCCGAAGCAACGGGCAAATATATCAAGGGTCGTTTTCCGCCGCTGTTCATACGTCATTTCTATAAACCGTCTGGCATACAGCCCTCCGATCAGCCCTACAAGAACGCCACAGGAAGCATCAGGCGGTGAGTTGTCTTTAATGGAAACGACCGGATCCTCAAGGTGGATAGCAATACCACTTAGCCCTTCTTCCCGCCAGAATGGCTCAGTGTAAGCAGCCTCTACTTTTACTACGTTGCCCATCGGCATACGTTGCGTTAAGGCGTCTCTTTTCGCCGGAAGCGGTGGATAAAACCACAAACGCCCGGCAAGCGTAGGTGGAAGGGCAACGATGACGCGGTCTGCCGTAACCTTTGTATCCGAATAACTGACGGTTACGGTTTCATCATTCTGGGAAATACTATGCACCTGCGAGTTCAGCCGAACCGATTTTTGCCCCAGTTCCTCAGCCATTCGTTCACAGATTAAATGTGAGCCTCCGACTATACGCCTCTCCTGAGCACTTCCACTGGGCGAGATGGAATACTCGATGGACTCGGTGGATCCCAGACCGGTCAGCACCTGAAGCAGAGACATCTCCCATGATTCAGCTGAATAAAGGTTTCGTGAGATGAAACGGTAAAAATTCAGTGCTTTCTCATCCTTTACATTTGCTGTCAGCCAGTTTTCAAAAGACATGTGGTCGTACTGAAGCGCTTTTTTGCTTTCCCATGGTGTTTCGCGGGAAAGTTCTTCGCCCAAATCATCCAGAATGATTCGAATACGTTCCTTTTCTTGCAGGGAAGCTTCAGGCAGTGCCGGTTTATCACCTTTAAATCTGATTAATTCACCATCGTGCACCAAAATGGTTTCACCCTTCGCATAGGTATGAAATGTTTCCAGTCCGAGGGTTTCAATCAGTTTATTCACTTCTGTCTGTTGCGGACCGACCCATTGACCACCTATTTCTATATCCACGCCATTTTGCAGCACATGGCCGGCAGTGCGGCCGCCCACCCTTTCCCGAGCTTCAAGCACAATCACACTGCATCCGGCCTTCTTTAATTCACGTGCAGCTGTCAGTCCCGCGATACCTGCCCCAACAACGATCACATCTGCATCTGTCCGATTTTCCCCTTCTTTATTCATAAGCGAGTAACCTCCTGTCCGTTTGAATATTTATTGCTTCATATCATACCTACCCAATCATGAGTAGCTATTTAATAAAAAGAGCTTGTCCGTTTTCCGGAAAATTTATATTTTTCAAGGCCTTTGGTTATTTCATGCTAATGGAAACGTACTTGACCTCCAGGAAGCTTTCGATCCCAAAGTGTCCTCCTTCTCTCTCAAGACCACTTTCTTTAAATCCGCCAAAGGGGGCCTGGGCAGTTCCCGGGCTACCGTCATTAAGACCAACAATACCAAATTCCAGCTTTTCCGAAACCCGGATACCTCTGTTAAGAGATTCGGTGAAAACGTAAGAAGCAAGGCCATACCTGGAATTATTGGCTAACTGAATGGCTTCCTCTTCCGTGGTGAACCTCTGAATGGGCAAAACAGGTCCGAAGGTTTCCTCCTTCATTATTTTCATATCAGCAGTAACATCCACCAGAATGGTTGGTTTGTAATAGTAACCCGCCTGATCGTGATCGCCTTTATGAAATCCTTCGCCGCCGGTGACGAGTTTTGCGCCTTTGGAGAGGGCATCCTCCACGTGCTCCTGCACTTTTCGGTAGGCATCCCCATCAATCAGCGGCCCCATTTGAGTATCTTTGTCAAATCCATTGCCTATTTTAATCTTTGAAAAAGCTTCACTTAGTTTTTGGACCAGTTCTTTTTCAACAGATTCCTGCACATACAGTCTGTTGGCAGAAACACACGTCTGCCCGCAATTTTTGATTTTCACTCCCATGAGTTCCTCTGCAGCTTTGTCCAAATCCGCATCGTCAAACACAATATAAGGCGCATGACCACCCAGCTCCAGGGACACACGTTTAACCGTATCCGCAGATTGTTTCATCAACGCTTTTCCCACGTCTGTAGAACCTGTAAAGGTTATTTTTCGGACTCGTCTGTCTTCCAGCAATGTATCTCCTATCAGTTCTGCAGAACCTGCTAGTAAAGCGATGACACCTTTGGGTATGCCGGCTTCATGGGCCAGCTTGATGATCTCAACGGCAGAAAAAGGGGTTTTTTCTGCAGGCTTGAGGATTACCGGGCACCCGGCGGCAATGGCCGGCGAAATTTTCCGCGCCACCATGGAAGCCGGAAAATTCCAGGGGGTAATGGCTGCCGTTACACCTACCGGCTGCCTCAGCACCATTATGCGCTTAGGGCTTGAACTGGCTGGGATGGTTTCCCCATACACACGTTTTGCTTCTTCGGCATACCACTCCACATAACTGGTGCCAGACCTTACTTCTCCCAGGGCCTCCTCCAGTGGTTTTCCCTGTTCAGCAGTCAGTGTTCTGGCTATGATTTCCTCCTTTTCCTGAAGTAGTTCATGCCATTTTTTCATATAACCTGACCGAACCTGCGCCGGCAGATTGGACCACTCTTCAAAAGCCTGATCCGCTGCAGCAATGGCCTCCAGCACTTCTTCCTTTCCCGCAGCGGCCATCTTGCCTACCAGGCTGCCGTCTGCCGGGTTGAGCACATCAAAATAATCCCCGGCAGCGCTGTCTTTCCATTGTCCTTTAATATATAGTTTCTCTGTTCTCATTTGTGTAAACCTCCTGTGCTATCACCAAAATTAAATACTAATCAGCTTATGTATAGACTACCCATCACTTATTGTCAGCAATCAAAGCCTCTTTTTCTGTCACTTATCCTGTCCTTTTTCACTGGTTGCGCTATTCATCATCCTGCTTCAATAAACAATACTGCTGAATAGATCCCAGTCCGGCGGGTATGATGAAATCAAAAACTACCAACCCTAAGTTTAAATTTTTCATGGAGGCGATGGTATGAACTGCATCCGTATTCGCTTTTATGGTGACTTAAATGATTTTCTCCTTCTACGGCAGCGGCAGCGGGCTTTTACTTACTGCTTCAAGGACCAGCCTTCCGTTAAGGACTTGATAGAATCCCTGGGCGTGCCGCATGTGGAAGTGGGATTGCTATTGATGGACGGGGAACCGGAAGATTTTACTCAGCTTATTTTTGGCGGTCAGCAGATTGCCGTGTATCCACATTTCACGCAGCTGGATCTTAACGGCATCATCAACGTTCAGCCGGAGCCGCTCTCCGAAATTCGGTTCGTGCTGGACGTTCATCTGGGAAAGCTGGCCACCAACCTTCGCATGCTGGGCTTTGACACGCTTTATCGTAACGATGCTCCGGACGATGAGCTGGCAGAAATTTCCGGCTCGGAAAACCGAATTCTGCTGACTTTTGACCGGCAGTTGCTGAAGCGAAAAAACGTGAAGTACGGGTACCTGGTCCGTTCTCGGGTTCCGGAGTATCAGAGTGAAAGACATGATTTTTGGAAATAACGCCGGAATCATAACCGTGGACAAAAAAACTCATCGAAAAAATCACGGAAGATGAACGGATTGATAGGGTTACCATTGATGTTGCGAAGCCGGGAGAATCCGTCCGGATCTTTTCTGTTAGGGATGTTATCGAACCCAGGGTGGAAATAAGCGGCAAGGGAGACCTGTTTCCCGGGATCATGGGAAGCCTGGAACCGGTGGGAGAATTCACCACCGGATCAAAACCGTATTGCTGACCGACGAATTTGCAGGTCAAGACAGGATTTCCCAGTCCTTAGCCGATGCCGACCCGAGAGCCGATGCGGTGGTTTCCACAGGAAATGCCAATGAAAAATTCTCCTTCCCGCTATGGAAAGGACAATCGGTAACCCTATGACAAATAATAATCCTGACGTGGAAATACTCTCCTTCGTTGGGTCAGCCAATGAATTAGGCTAGAACAAAATGGGAGCTAAGGTGTCTTGATCTATACCAGCTGATCGCCCAGCAAAGAGCCCATTAAGGCACTGGCAGCAATAGCTGTTCGATTTTTTTCATCCAAAATCCCGACTCCGGGAGCATCCGCTTGTGCCATTCCACTGCGGTCGATATCATGCATGGTATGCACTCGAATGCCTTTTTCCTGCACCAGCTTCTTCTCACCTTCATCCAATGCCCTTGATAAAGACCGGTGACAAGGCACTTCCCCTTCTTCTATAAACTTGAGAACCGTGCTGGTGGTAAAGTCCATATACCCCCGGATTTTCCGTACTTCAGTGCTTCCTGAAACAATTCTTCATTTCTGTTCCGATGCGTTGGTAAAAACTGAGTCAGGGGAATGCCGGTATCCTGTGAGACCTGTATTTGCCTACCGTTGTGAACTTGAACCATCAGTAAAAAGGATCTGTTTTATTGTATACGTAAAAATCAAATCTTCAAAGGATGTGTTCACCACTTTACTATGGCTGTCCATAAACTGATTAACGTCAAAACCATACCCGGTTTGGATGTAACTGGCTCCAGGTTCAATAGGTTGCTCCGCAATATCCCACCCAAGGGACATGATGTTTTTGCCAAACATGTCATCGATTTCTAAGACTCCCTCTATTCCTCTAATTTCTTTCTCCTTATGATTTTCCACAGAAAGTTGAATCTCAACAAATTTACTAAATGATCCTTCCGTTATTTTCATTCCCACCGCTTCTACAACAACATCTGTATTCTGATTATCCAAAACATTCGATTCTACAGATGAAACTTCACCTACTATTCTATCACCAATTTCAAGCTGTGCTTTCAACTCATCATTCTCACGGCTCAATCGTTCAACTTCTTTTTGCAATGCTTCTACTTCTTCTGATTCAGTCGAACACCCTGAGAACAATGAAACCAGCACGAAAAACAGAAATAACCACGCAAGATTTTTTTTCATAGACAGGCCTCCTATGATCGTTTGTTTCATAAAAATAGCTATTCAAGCGATCATGATCTACTTGAAGAGTTTCTTCATCACACCCAACAGGTCAAAAGTAGTTTTCTTGTAAATCTTATTCTTAAGGCCCGTTTGGGGTTCTTCGCATAACCCATACCTTTCACGCCATATAATGGATTAACCGCCCCTTTTGCCTTTCGTTTAATTTTCCCGGTGGTACGTGCTCTCACCCGTTTCTTTAAGCTTGGTGTGCGCATTCCAATTTTCATAAGGACTCTCTTTTACATTGCGTACCGACTCAAAGGACCACTATCATAGATGTATAAATCATTTCAATTGTAACACAATTTAACGCCTATTTGTCAGAAATTCCCCTTCCCGTCCTCGCGAAAAAACTCCTGGCAACATAAGCTGCTCAGGAGTCTGGTGAATATTGTTAGGATTTTTCGTTTATTCAGTAAACACAATAACAACTTCTCGCGTGCTGTTAATCCAGTCCGCTTTCGCATCCAGATTCTCGGAGGCAAATCTTACCGGTACATAGGTGCGCCCACCCTGGGACACCGGAGCTACGTCCATGCGACTGCTGCTGCCGTTTCTTCTGATATCGTTTCGGTTCAGCCACATTTCCACGCTGTTTCCCCTGGCGTTTAAAGTGATTTTGCTCTCACTTCCATCCCAGGCCACGCTGCCTCCCATCGCTTCAACAATTGCCCGAATAGGCACCATGCTCCTGTTGGAAATAATGATAGGCGCCGTTCCCCTTCCCGGGTCAATTTCCTGGCTTCCTCCATTGACGTTCATTATTGAATTGTCTAATTGGAGAATAATATATCCCTTCTGCTGACCTACATTTTCAATTTTATTGCCAGTCCGTATTTCAAATGTGGCAATAGTATCTCCCAACCGTTCCTCTACATTCTGCAAAGGGTTGGCTTCTGCCAAAACCGGTTTTACAGTATAGTGGTAATCCGTGTTCGGTTCCACATTTACAT
>SLLE01000099.1 GCA_007134225.1 Tindallia sp. | reverse complement strand
GCCCGTTCCGTAAGGCTGGAGTTAAATCGGTTTACACTGATTGGAGCAACTACAAGAGCCGGACTGCTGACCTCTCCACTCCGGGATCGTTTCGGAGTCATCAGCAGACTGGAGCTCTATAATACAAAACAACTGACAAAAATTGTGAAACGCTCTGCCGGGATTTTACAGATCCCTATTGAAGAATCGGCAGCGGTAGAAATTGCCTCCCGCTCCCGGGGAACACCACGAATCGCCAATCGGCTGCTTAAACGAATTCGCGACTATGCTGAGGTAAGAGCCGATGGCGTTATTGATTCCAAATCCGTCAATGAAGCATTGCAGTTATTTGAAATTGATGCGCTGGGTTTGGACAGTGTGGATAAGCGGATGATTCTGGCCATGATCGAGAATTTTAATGGTGGACCGGTAGGCGTAGATACCTTGGCCGCTGCAACGGGAGAAGAAAGAAATACCATTGAAGATGTATATGAGCCCTACCTGATGCAAATTGGATTTATCAGCCGTACTCCAAGGGGAAGAATGGTGATGAAAAAAGCCTATGAACACTTTCACCAGCCGTATGCGGAGCAAAGTGAGGGATCCTGATGGAACAAATGGCAAAAACAATGATCATGATTGGCCTGGTCGTTACTGTTGCCGGACTCCTTTTTCTGGTCGCCGGAAGACTGGGATTGGGACGATTGCCGGGCGACTTCATGTTTCGTCGCGGCAACGCCACCTTTTATTTTCCCCTGGCTACCAGCATTCTGATTAGTCTGTTACTGACTTTATTGCTAAATATGTTTTTTCGCCGATAGATGCAATAATAACCAATGAAAGAGAGAGAGATATGAAAACCAGTGATTTTCGCTATGACCTTCCGGAGGGACTGATCGCACAACATCCCCTGGAAAAAAGAGATCAATCAAGATTAATGGCGTTAAATAAAAAAAGCCATACCCTTGAGCACTTGACCTTTTCAGATATCCTGACAAAACTGAATCCCGGCGATGCGCTGGTCATTAATACCTCCCGGGTAATTCCTGCCCGTTTGAAGGGAAGGAAACGATACACCAACGGCAAAACAGAATTTCTGCTGTTAAAGGAAGAGAGCGAAAATGTGTGGGAAGTGATGGTCAAGCCGGCGAAGCGAATCCGCAGGGAGACACAAGTCATTTTTGGTGATCAGCAGCTCAAGGCAACAGTGCTGGAAGAACGGGAAGAAGGCCTTCGCCTGGTTAAATTCGAATGCGAAGAACCTCTGCAGGATATGTTGCGCCAACTCGGAGAAATGCCACTTCCACCATATATACACGAAAAACTGGAGGATCAGGAAAGGTATCAGACAGTTTACAGCCAGGCTCTTGGTTCGGCGGCTGCGCCGACAGCCGGGCTTCATTTTACGGAGGAATTAATGAAGGCAGTTCGTGAAAGAGGGATTGCCATTATTCCAATCACATTACATGTAGGCCTGGGTACTTTCCGACCGGTCCAGGTGGAGAATTTGGATGATCACGAAATGCACGAAGAGTTTTTTGAAATATCCCCGGAAAATGCAAACAAGATGAACCGGATTAAACATGCTGGTGGGCGTATTGTGGCGGTAGGAACCACCAGCTGTAGAGCCATTGAATCGGCAGCAGATGAGAACGGTCATATAGAAGCAACAAAAAAATGGACAAATATTTTTATTAAGCCTGGATATCAATTTAAGTTTATGGATGTGCTGATAACTAATTTTCACTTACCTGAGTCAACGTTGTTAATGCTCGTCAGTGCCCTCGCCGGACGTGACTTTATGCTTAAGGCCTATCAGGAAGCAGTGGCGGAAAAATATAGGTTCTTCAGCTTTGGCGATGCCATGTGGATTGAATAGGTAAAGAGAAGGAGCGAAAGAATGGCGAATAAGATTTACACACAACTGGAGTCTTCCAGCGAGTCTCTGGCCCGTAACGGGTTGCTGGAAACGAGTCATGGTTCCGTTGAAACACCGATTTTCATGCCCGTGGGTACACAGGCAACGGTCAAAACCATGACACCGGAAGAACTTAAAACCTGTGAAGCACAGATCATCTTAAGCAACACCTATCATTTACACATGCGGCCAGGATCAGAACTGGTGGAAAAAGCCGGTGGTCTGCATTCCTTCATGAACTGGGACAGACCCATCCTGACAGATAGTGGCGGCTTTCAGGTATTCAGCCTTGGTCACCTGAACAAAATAACCGAAGAAGGCGTCACTTTTCAATCTCATATCGATGGTTCCCGACATTTCATATCACCGGAAAAGGCAGTTGAAATTCAGAACCAGTTAGGTGCTGACATTATAATGGTGTTTGACGAATGCATTCCGCATCCATCTGATTATGAATATGTCCTTCAATCCGTGGATCGTACAACCCGATGGGCCAGAAGATGCCAACAAGCCCATGAAAATACGGATCGACAGCATCTTTTCGGTATCATACAGGGTGGTATGTACCCGGATCTTCGAAAACGAAGCGCAAAAGCACTCCTGGAGCTGGATTTTCCCGGGTATGGCATTGGCGGTCTCAGCGTAGGAGAACCAAAAGAAACCATGTATGAAATGTTGGATCATTTGATGCCCATGATGCCTGAGGACAAACCCCGCTACCTGATGGGGGTAGGCAGTCCGGATTGCCTGATCCATGGCGTGTTGAGAGGCGTCGATATGTTCGACTGCGTGCTTCCCACCCGTATTGCCAGAAATGGATCGGCTATGACCAGCGAAGGACCGATTGTTATCAAAAATGCGAAGCATTTTGAATCCTGGGAACCTCTGGATTCAAATTGTCAATGCTATTGCTGCCAACAATACAGCAGAGCGTATCTGCGTCACCTGTTTAAGG
>SLLE01000141.1 GCA_007134225.1 Tindallia sp. | reverse complement strand
CATTGGTTGGGACTACAAGAATTTCAAAGCCTGCCAGGCCTGTGAAGAACGCAGCAAATGCACCAAAGCCAAAAGGGGCAGCACCATTACCCGCCATGTTGACCAGGATTTTCTGGACCAACTAGACAAGGCAACAAAAGAAAACAAAGATATTTACCGCCAACGGCAGATGATGGTGGAACATCCTTACGGCACCATCAAAAGAGCGTGGGGAGCAGATCACTTCCTGGTACGGGGTTTAAAAGCTGTCGGGGGCGAAGCAGCGTTGCTTTGTACTGCCTACAATCTGGTCAGGGTGATCAACATCCTGGGAGTTGAGAAGCTGGTTGAAAAGCTATAGGTGAAACAGTTACAACTGGGGCCGGGATAGGATCCCAGCAACCAGGGTTTAACCAATTAAATTCAAAGCGGGTTCGAAGCGGGATGAGGGGAGACGTTTTGTGTGTTTTTCTGGATGTATTGTCACACGGTCTGACGTCCCCTCGTCTTAAACGAAACGAGTCGGGACAGAGGCGACTTGTCTCACAGGGAATAATGCCCTAAGAGAACAACAGCTTCGATTTGCTGATGCACATGTTTTTTTTATCATGGGAGCTGGGACGAGTGTATTTGGTCTTCATATTCATTTATGGTATTATAGAAATACAATTTAGAAAAGTGAAATTATTTCAGCAAATGAATAAGAACAAATAAGAAAAGGGTGAGAAAATTGAAAATCAAAAGCAAGAAAGAAATCGAATACTTCTTGGACCAGTTTCCTCAATATGCGGAATGGGATCAGGAAGGGAAAAAGCATTATTATTGTTTTGTGGAAAAGGAAACCGATTATGTTGTGACGCTAATGAAATATGAAAATGATACTTTTACGATTCATAGACGAAACGATCAATGGTACGAAGAATTGGAAAGTGAAATTCCAAAGCAAGAAATTGTAAAGCTAATTTGGAATCATCGTGGAATTATTAATAAACAAATTGAAGGCTAAAAACAAGAAGACACATAAGCATGCTGAAAGAGCAAAAAGTGCAAAGGACGAATTGGGACGGAGGCAATTCGTCCTCAGACCAAGAGTCGATGATATGCAACTGAACCTGGAACAGAAAAAACTGATGTAAATGGAGCCGGCGGGACACTGCCTGATCAAGGGGGTGGCCGGCAGCGGCAAAACCACGGTGGCGGTGCATCGAATCCCGTATTTGATGGATCATTATTGTTATGAAAAAGAAGATCAGATCCTGTTGGTGACCTTTAACAAAACCCTGCTGAATCACATGAAATACCTCTATGACAAAGTGGAAAACCCGGAGAGCCAGCCGGGCATGGCGGAGATCATGAACCAGGAGGTAAAGGTGGAGATCAAAACCATCACTGGCGGTGGAAAGAGGTTCAAAGAGCGTTCCACCATTTTCTGTGGCTGCAAAAGTACGGGAGGCGTATTGAGAGGGTCGAATATTGAGGCAGTGGGTTTTTAATGCTTTGGCAACCCGTTCATGAGAAAGTTTAACGCATTCTCACCCATGATCATGCGGATTTCCTTTTTTGAGAAGCCCTGTTTCATCAGCTCCTCTGTAATATGGACCATGCCGGCAGCATCAAAGGGTACGGTCACACCTCCATCAAAATCAGAGCCAAGGGCGATGTGTTGTACGCCCACTAATTGAGAAGCATATTTGATGGATGCTACAATGGACTCTGCGCCTTCCTCGCCTACGGCTTCCTCCCAACATCCGATGCCGATTAGCCCTCCTGTCGAAGCAACCGCTTTTAGCTGTTTATCGGCAAGGTTTCGAGGATTATTGATACATCCTTTAACTCCTGTATGGGAGACCATTACCGGCCGAGAAGAAATTCTCAGCACCTCATCCATTAACGCTGAAGATGCATGGGCCAGGTCGATGATCATGTGTAACGCTTCAATTTGTTTCAGCGCTTTTCGACCAAGATCCGTTAATCCTCCTTTTTCAACGCCATGAGCAGAACCTCCTAAATGATTATCCGTAAGATGTGTTAAGCCTATTATACGGAAGCCGCTCTTATAAAGTTCCTCAAGATCGTCGGGAATCTTATGGATTACATGGGCTCCTTCAAGCATTAGAAGTCCGGCGGTAGCATCGGTTTCCATCATTACTCTTCGGTAATGATCTTTCAGCTGTTTAGATGTTTTGATGATTGTAAAAGTCCCTTTGGATTTTGCTTCCAGCTTATGCAGTTTCTTTGCTTGATAAAAAGCCCGGTTTTTCCGGCTATACCATGTTTTTACGGGCCAATGTTGCAAAAATGCTAAAAAGCCTGCGAGTTCTATTTTGCTGTTATTTCTTATAATATTCGGGAACGCCGGAATCAGTGTGGGTACTCCAAATACCTGCAGACGGATATTTCCCTCAATGAGCCTTGGTATATCCATGTGGCCGGTGGGATGCTGCTGGAGAAGATTGCGGTAGGAGAATAACGGATCCGCATGCAGATCTGCGATAAAAAGCGTGGAATGAAAATCCTGTGCTTCTTTGGAGGCTTTACCGTCAAACTTATTCTCTATTTTGTTGACTCTTTTTTCAATGAACCGTCGATACAACGGAGAAGATGCGTATATCACTGTAAACAGCATTAAAATCGCCGCCAGGCTTCTTAAAATGATGAGCATCCTTTCACATCCTTTGAAAAAGTTGGGTATATAATATGTGTACCCCAATAGTAAAAAGGTATATCTCGGGACGAATCCGAAAGATACGTGTATCGGGACGGAGGTGACTCGTCCTGCAACCAATTATTGCTGAACCATCTGGAGAGGTGGGACTAAATGGGCGGCACCCTGTATAAGACGCCAGAAGGCGAAAGAATGTTGAAACAGTTATATGACCGGCAGGTGGAGCAGTTGGGAATGGGCCATGAGGATCTGTACGTGGCGACACGTTTTGGCACGACCCATATGCTGAAGCTTGGAAATCCGAAGGGAGAGCCCGTTCTTCTGTTTCACGGCGGTAACAGCACAGCTCCCCATACCCTGCTACAGAGCAGGTTTTTGATGAAGGACCATATGGTTTATGCCCCGGATATCATTGGACATCCCGGCAAAAGCCACCAACGGCAGCTTTCTTCCAACACACTGGCTTATGGCCAATGGGCATCGGGTGTGATTGATGCCCTGGGGTATCCGTCAATGAACTGCATGGGGGGTTCCTTTGGAGGCGGCATTTTGGCGAAGCTGATGTGTGTTTCGCCGGAAAAAATCAGGAAAGCGGTTTTGGTGGTGCCCTCAGGGATCAGTAATGCGTCAAAATCGAAGTTGATTGTCAGCATGGGGCTGCCAATGATGATGTATTTGGCCACAAAGCAGGAAAAGTGGTTCAAAAGAGCTTTTTCACCCATGGCCATTCCGGGCGAACCTGTTGATGATCATACCCTGGAAATGATCCGTTTCGCCTTTCACCATGTGAAAGTGAACCCCAACATGCCCAGCAATGTGAAGAAGATAGACATGGCTCAATACAAGTCTCCGACCTTGCTGCTGGCAGGAGAAAAGGACGTGCTTTTTCCAGGTGAAAAGGTCATAAAAAGGGCGAAGGAGCTTATTCCCCATGTGGAGGCGCACTTGCTAGAAAACTGTGGTCACTTGTATTACTCTTCAGATGAGCGGCTGCAGCAGATGGGAAAAATCATTAAGGAATTTTTGGCTAACGAGCCGAAACGGAGTTGACTCGCCCCAAAAGAAACGTATCATTACCATGGGACAGGAGGCGTAGACGATTAAATCAAAAATAGCGGTGGTTACAGGAGCGAATACCGGGATTGGATTTGAAACGGCAAAAGAGCTGGCAAAAAAAGGGTTTAACGTGATCATGGTCTGCAGGAGTATGGAAAAAGGAAAGGATAGCGCTCGAATCATTGAAAGCGAGTTTTCTGGAGCTATGGTTCATGTGATGAAGGCGGATTTAGCTTCTTTCGCTTCCATCAAAACCTTTTCATCAGATTATCTGAAAATGTATGACAGACTGGATCTTTTAGTGAACAATGCCGGTGTGTTTTCTGACACCCATCAAAAAACTGAAGATGGGTTTGAAATGACCATGGGGGTCAACTATTTGGGAAACTATTTGATCACTCAGCTTTTGCGGCCAGTTATCCTTAAAACGGAAAAGGCAAGAGTCATCAACATTGCCTCAAAAGCTGGTTTCCATGGAAAGATTAACCTTACTAATCCGTTTCATGGTCCTAGTGGTTTCAAAGCATATTCGGCTTCCAAGCTTGCGCTGATATGGTGGACGATCCATCTGGCTAAGGAACTTAAGGACACAGATGTAAAAGTCGTTGCTGTAAGCCCCGGGCGAGGCGCAACCAACATTTGGAAAGGAAAAAGCTTCATGATGAAGATTGTCAGGCCAATCATGCTTCGTAAGGCAATGTCTGCCGCCAAATGTTCCCAAACAGGGCTTTATACATCGTTGGCAGAAGACAACAAAATTTCATCAGGTTCTATGTATGAAAACCTGACGCTCCTGCCATATAATAAGCGATGTCTGGACTATGAATCCCAGCAAGCATTAATGAAGCTAACCAGAGAAATAACAGGTGTGGGCATAGGGACATGACCACAGGAAGACGACCAGTATGGAGATGACTCGTCCCGTTGGTAAGGGAGTGTTTATAATCCTGAATGCAGTTATTGAGAAATCTCATAAAAGAATCAACGGGGTGATCCTGCTCCTGGCCCTGGGAATTTTTGTTTTTTTTTCTTCTCGTTGTTCTTTCTGGAGAGGCCCAACGGTCCCAACACTATTTTGGTGACTCTCCCACGCCGGATACTTCCTTCGTCTATTCCAGTGAAGATTTGTATCAAATGGCCCAGGATTTTGGCCAGGATTCCCTTTCAGCCGGGGCTTAATGCCAAAATCTTTCCAATCCTTTCGAAATGCTCTGATGGCGATCCCGGAGAGAAAGGGAAGTACCAACCAGATGCCCATTCCAAGGCTTTGCTCGTCCACCTGCTCCGGTAAGGCCATGTCAATCAGTTGCCCAATCCATCCGCTCAAAAGTGCAATCACGGAAAATGAAGCAATATGTGACTCGTCTTGTTCCAGTGTCATTTATCGACGCTGCCCCTTTTGTAATTAAAGTGACTTTTCTCATTCAGGTTTCATGCTGGATAAAAGGAACACGATAATAATAATTCTGATCATCTTGTCAATAATAAACTGAAAATTGATAATCTTTTTTTTTAGCCTTTTCAGCGATTGAATTTTTTTAAAAGTAGATATTGACAAAGTTGATACTTGCATATATAGATAATTACAGAAGTAATTAACCAATAAACTAATAAACGTAGATTGGCTTGTAATTCATAATCCATAATTCATAATTGCAATACCAAAGGAGGTGCTTTAGTGAAGCAATTCGTGGAAGACAGTAAACCCATTTATCAGCAAATAGCGGAGGGGATCGAAGACGAAATTCTAAGAAAAGTGCTGGCGGAAGGGAACCAGGTTCCCTCCACCAATCAGTTTGCCCGTCATTATCAGATCAATCCGGCTACAGCAGCGAAAGGAATCAACCTGCTGGTGGATGAAGGCATTCTTTATAAAAAACGAGGCATTGGCATGTTTGTGGCGGAAGGAGCTTTGAAAAGCATCCAGAAAAAGCGGCAAAAGCAGTTTTTTCAGGAATATGTGGTTCCTCTGATGGAAGAAGCGAAGAAGTTGAATTTGGACAGGAAAAGCATTGTAAAAATGATCAAAGATGGAATGAAGGAGGCGGGCGATGATGGGGGAAAATAGTACACCGGCCATCCAGCTAAAAGACGTTACCAAAAAATACAATGGCCTTATGGCGCTAAAGGGTGTGGGCCTAAAGCTGGAAGAGGGAAAAATATACGGACTGCTGGTCCGAAAATCAGAAGCTCGCTAGCCTGCTATCGGGGACGAATCGGAAAGGGGACGATTCGTCTCATTTTGCCTGGGATCAGTTGCGAAATGAACAAATAAGGGAGAGGAATAATGTGAAAAAAATAGATTTTAAAATATCATTATTATTAGCGGTGCTTGGATTTATAGCAGGGGTGTTAATACTGCCATATCAATTAGAAATGTTTCAGACTACGGCGCCAGCGCTATATGATGAAGTTCTGGAAACGTTACCTATGTCAATAAGCCTGGTATCCGTTATGGTTGGATTACAGCTATTGATCGCAACCTTTCTTTTAAGTTTTATCGGCATTAAATTAGCAAGAAAAACAGGCTTGTCCTTTACTGTTTTAGAATCGATTTTCAGTAAGCGGAACGTAGTCATTAATAAAGAAGCAATATATATAGCCATTATTGGTGGCATTATTTTGGGCTTCCTCATAGTAGGTTCTGACCGTTTTTATTTTCAAAATCAAATTCCAATACTTGCAGAAAACACACCTGGCTTTTCATTACTTGGTTTAATGGCCGGCGTTTTTTACGGAGGTGTTTTTGAGGAAGTGTTAATGAGATTATTCTTAATGTCACTCGTCATATGGTTATGGATGAAAATTTTCAGGAGAACAAAAGAGGAAATTTCCAGTAAAGTTTATTGGTTTGCGATCATATTAACCTCTTTAGCATTTGCCCTTGGTCACTTGCCAGCGACTGGAATGATGTACGGAGAGGTAACCACTACTTTACTTATTAGGGGATTATTATTAAACGGCATTGGTGGGCTCATTTTTGGTTGGCTGTATTGGAAGAAGGGCATAGAATATTCAATTCTATCGCACATGTTTGCTCATATTTCCATGCAATTACTTTTCATTCCAATATTGTATTAATTGAACCGAACTAAAGACGATACTGTGCACTACGGTCAGCCAGAGAAGGCCTGCCCATAAATCATGACTTACGGTCCTATTGTCTCACGCACAATCTTAGGATTCAAGAAACCTCACGCGTAGTTATCTCAATTGAAGGTATCCTTAAAAAAGATCTCCACAAATGCAAACCTTTTTACACGACTGGAGGTTATTTTATAATGTATTCCCCTTTCCCATGAAAGGCTCCCGGGTGTATTTCATGCGTTACAGCGCCGATACCTTTCCGGTGGACTGGTGTCCGGAACAATCGGAGACCCTTACACTACCTTTACCGCCCGGTTTCAACCGCCTTTTCCGGAAATTACCCACATCCCGGATGAAGTCTCTCTCAGCGGCCAGTTCAGCCTGGGAGCAGACGAATCTGCAGGAGAGGTGAAAGGCACTTATCAGGTAAGTCGCAATGGAGAAGAAGTGGAAGTTACCCTTCATCCCGACGGCGGGCGGGAACCGCGGCCCACAACCCTGTTCCTGAAGTTCTTTTTCTGCGCCATCAAGCTCTTCCGCCAGTGGCCCAAAACCTACCATTGACGGCAAAGATCAAGTTGAATGAAGGCTCTGCACCTTTTATGGAATCCAAGTGGGAGCGGATTTAACCAAAAGGAGGTAAAAAGAATGAAGACCACAGAAGAAAAACTGGCCAAATCATTGACGGCAGAATCAACAGAGCTGATTCCACATCTGCCCTATTTATTGCAGGACTTATGGGAGATGGGTTCATCACCTAAGGATATGCTGGAATTGGTCAGGAAGCATATTCATGTGTCGATGAAAACCAAAGTGCTGGACTTGGAATGTGGTAAAGGCGCGGTAAGTGTTTATTTAGCCAAAGAACTTGGCCGCAGGGTAAAAGGAATCGATCTCATTCCGGAATTTATTGATGTTGCCCTTGAAAAAGCAGAAGAATTTGGTGTTGGAGAATGGTGTGAATTTGTAGTGGGTGATATCACAGAGGCCGTTAAGACGGAAAAGGATTATGATCTTGTGATTCTTGGAGCCGTTGGGGATGTGTTGGGGAATGCGGATGAAACCATAAGGTTGATAAATAACACAGTAAAGAAGGATGGCTACATCCTGATCGATGATGCATATGCCAAGGAAAAAGCCAACGCAAACTATCTCACCAGAGAACAATGGCTTGAGATTTTTAATAATACAGGCGTAAGACTGGTGGATGAAAAGATCATTGAAGAGGATGAATTAGCAAGCATCAACAATGATCAACAGGAACAGATCGTAAAAAGAGCCCGGGAGCTCAAAGAAAAGCTTCCGGTCTCGATGTGGCCAATGGTTTCGCGCCGCACATCAACTTGTTGAGGCAAAGCTTCCTGGGTCAAATCGTGGCGTGCCCGAAATTACTTGATGCGATTTTTCATTTTAATGGTCATCGAAAACGCCTCCCTTGCGTTCATAATGCATCAGGCTAAAGGTGAAGGTGAGGATTTGTGCCGCAAAGGTTATGCCAACCATTAGGGCCAGATAATTCCATGACTCAAGCATCGTTACCATTAATATGAAAGGAGTGTTTCAATGAAAAAAGTCATTGGATTAAGCACTTACTGGGACCGGATGAACGGAAAAGGGCAGGCACAATAATTTGTTTCCTTTGAAGAATAAAAAAGGATTTGTCGTCGCTGTGGATGGGGTCGGGGATGGGCTGTGTTATAATAATGACAGGTGGTGTTAAATGGTGAAGATCAAAAAAGATATCAAGGAAATTGGAAGCCGATACGATTTGGAGTTTATTGTGACATTTGGTTCTTATGGGACAGATCACTTCTCAGATGAAAGCGATATCGACGTTGCCTATTATGCAAAGAGAGAATTTGATCATAAAACAAAAGAAGCGTTGTTGATTGAAATCATCCAGTACTTTCGACGGGAGAAAATTGATTTGATTAACTTGCGATCGGCACCCATTCTTTTGAAAAAAGAAGTGGCTGCCAACGGAAAAATACTATTTGAAAAACCGCATGCATTTGTTCGTTTTCAAAGTAAAGCTTTCAAACTCTTCCAGGAAATGAAGCCTATGCTGGATCAACGAGCAGCTGAAATTTCCAGGCAAATTCAGGAAATGTAATCATTGTCAGGAGGGAAGGAATGGGAGATCAATTATATTTGGTGATGGAAAAACTGCATACGATGAAAAATTATCTAGAGGAACTTGAAGCCATTGGCCAATTATCTTTTGAAGAATATCAGAAGGATTCCTGGAAAAGATATGCCATTGAACGATTAATCCAGCTTATAGTTGATTTAGCAGTAGATATTAATAATTTAATTTTAACGTATTTGAAGCAACCGGCATCGAAAGATTATTACAATACTTTCATAGAAATGGGAGAAGCGGGCGTCCTTCCAGTAGATTTTGCTGTTTCAATGGCACCATGTACTGGTATGCGTAATCGGTTGGTACATCAGTATGAATCTATTGAGCCAGAAATTATCTATCATGCAATTCCAAAAACAATAGAAGGATTTAAGAAATATATGAAATACATTAATCATTATGTGCGTTAGAGAAACTGTAGATGATCCCGGTAGGGATTGATCGGGGCAGAGGCAACTTGCCTTTTTATCCGATGACTACCACCGCTAAGACTCACTCTTCTGCAAGAGGGAGATAAGCGGTGCTACGTCCCTAGGTGAAAAAACTAAGTATCTGCCACCAAATGATACATTTGGGCCATCTACTTATGGATAACGCATTCTAACCTTCTGATGGAGTAAAAACTCCACCAGAAGCTAAGAATCCTGTTTATTGCGAAGAAATTTTTCTGACTTGGTCACAAAAACGTCACAGCCGCCGACATCCGACATGGAGATCTGGAAGACTATTACCACTGGCCTACATTCATGAACACCAAATTGAACCCGGATCCTATCAAGCTCCGGATTGGGAGATGCTAGGCAAGGAACTGGAGCAGCAGGAAGACATCTTTGAAATTACAGGAAAAGGATAACACCTTCTTACGACATGAATACCGCTAAATATTTGTAGCGACAATTAAATCAAAGAGACTCATTCCTACGGACTTATAAAAACGGGTTTTCCCTAAAGCTCAATCATTGCCGGCCTTCATGTCTTGAAGGTGATCTGCCATATAACGCACCTGATGTTCTTTGAGTGCACCAGATTGTAATGGTTGTGCCAGGTCGCCAGTTTCTTCGCAGGCATATGGCAGCTCGGTGTAAACAGTATCAGCTACTTGCCAGATGGCTTCCGGAAGTTCTCTCATATCTGGTCTCCAGGAACCAACTGCAACATTCACAGAATAACCAAATTTTTTTCAGTAATCCTCTTGACAAGGATCTTATTTCCAATTACAATGAAACTAAAAAACCGACGGTCGGTATGCATCGAAGGGAGGCGTTAGCATTGACCCAACCTGCAGATCCACAGGAACGAAAAAAGGACTTTCTGGATACGGCTCTGAAGCTGTTTAACGAGAAAGGGTATGAGAAAACAACCATTAACGACATCATCAAGGCCATGGGCGTTTCCAAAGGCGCTTTTTATCACTATTTCGCTTCCAAGGAAGATGTTATTGAACATATTTCCGACAACTATGCGGAATGGGTGCTGAGGATGACCAGCCAGCTGGCAGACCGAAAAGACCTGAAGGCAGTGGAAAAGATCAACCAGCTTTTTCAGATTGTCCAGGGATACAAACGAAGCTCCAGTCAACAGCGAAGACAAATCAAGCAAATTTTTCAGAACGAACAAAACCTGAAACTGGAACGAAAGATTCTCAAGAAGCTGCGCAGGCAGATGGCGGTTTCTTTGGAAAAGATGATTCGAGAAGGGGTGGAGAACAGAGAATTTTGCCAGGTGAATCCCAAAGAGATGACGGAATTTCTTCAGTATTCTATTCAGGGACTGAACACCTCCTGCGAAGAGCTGTACCACGAAACAATGGCTCAGGATCCACCGGATCTGGAAACCTTCCAGGCTCAACTGGAGGAAAAGCTCCAGTTTTACGAAGAAATCATGGCTCAGATTTTCCAGGTACCTCCAGGTACCATCCAGCTGAAAGGACCCTACCTGAACCGTTATCTGGAACGCTGACCCCGTTCCAGAGCCCTTTTTTTTAATCTGGTACATACCGATGGTCGGTATATTGTCGGATAAATATGATCATAAATTCACTGAAATAGGGTAAAGAAACCATGAACGAGGAGGAAGATGCCAGAGGGTTATTACAATATTGAGCGTATGCTAAAAGGAATTCTGGTAAAAAAAGGTAAGGTGAAACTCTGAGGGTCTTGTATGGATGCTCGTGGATTGAGCAAGGACATGGTGGTAAAAAAGGCTGAGCGCAGTAACATGGAAGAATTGGCAGAGCTCACCGAGAATGCGGATCAGGTAATGGTATTTTAGTTAGCGTCCCTGAATAACGCATTCT
>SLLE01000112.1 GCA_007134225.1 Tindallia sp. | reverse complement strand
TGGAAAAAAAGTGGGCATTTCAACCCCTTACAACGAAACCATAATGGCACTCATCAAGGCAAAAGAAAAGCTGTCATATTGAAAAGATCATCCGTGCCGGTTGCTTAAGTTATTGAGTTATGCTGCTGTGACTTATGCTTTTCGCTTTTGAAACCAAACAAGACCACCAATAATAAAAACGGCAGCAATTGCTACCCAATAAGGAATACCCACTTGGGTTTGGGCAATTGGCTGATTCGCTCTTTCAGCATAAGTTTCAACTGCGGCTTTGTCGATATTAAAATGCTCTTCTGCAACCATCTCTTTTCCCGCTACATTGACAGCAATAGAAAGGGTGTATTTTCCGGGCTCCAGTACAGTGCTATCCCAGTGCATAGGAAAATTTATTTGGGTTTTGGGTGCCATGCTTATGGGCTCAAACATACCTGCAAATAGTTCTTGTCCATCTTTGTTGGTCACTTGATATACTCCGGAAATCTGTCTTTGAATCATTGGAGCATCGTTGCGCATCGCAATAAAGACGTTTGGCCCGACGGGATTAAAGCCCGCGTTGCCAAATGAAAAGGCTGGTGATGCCTGCTCGGGTAAATCAAGTTGAATGGCTACTGCAAAAACGCTTTTTGTGATCACTTTAAATACTGCTTCATCCTCTTTCGTTTCTTCTTCGACATCTTCTTGTGCAGGTGCTATTTCACTTATCAATACCCCTCCAAGGATGCTTCCATTTTTCAAATCGGGTACGGTAACCTCAATAGGAACGTTAACAGTTTCATTGGGTTCAATAATAACTTCCTGATCCATGGAAATATAATTGGACATAGCAAAAAACGCATCTAATAACATCGTCTCCGGAGAATCTATCTCTTCAGAATAGAATATTCCCCCAGCAGGGCGGGTATAAGCATGAGCTGGTGCTAAGGCCACTACAATGTTATCATTTTTATTATTTGTAATTTGCATGTAAATGGTCTGCTTATCACCTGAATTTACTAATAGATTATAATAACCGGTCACTCCCGGCTTTTGGTTCTCGGGCAATATGGGTTCCACTGAAATGGACTGTTCAGTAGCCTCCGCGATTGCCACAATGGGAAATGCAATAGTACATATTATTATCAATAACACAGACACGAAAATAAAATTTTTTTTATCCTTCATACTACACCTCAATCTGGCTGTATCGAAACATTATTTAACAATGAATTTTAAAGAAAAAACAATGTCTTGTGTCCAAGACACAAGACATTGTTTTAGCTGGATTATGAAATTGGTCCCGAAGTAAGAGTCGTAGTAACCGTTGAAGTGTATATGCCTGCATAAGTAGTTGCTGGCAAAAGAGTTAATGTCATGTCGTCCATGCTTACAGTATAGGTTCCCATTCCCTCATCTACAGGTGCGTTTAAAATGACAACACCGGCAGTATTATCGATTGTACCTTCAAGGGTAGTTATGCCAGTAACAGCGCTAGAGCCTTCTACTCCTGATTTTTCTACAATAGATACTGGCCCCAGTGCCAATGAGTCAACGGGCAATATCTTTCCATCCGCACCTTGTTGAAATTGTGTTGCCTTCAAAGAAACATTCCAGCCAACCCCTGTGCCTCTGGAATCAGTCAGTGTTCTTGCCGTTACACCTGCCGGTGTAGTTTGTGTGGTCCCATCCAAGAGTACGGTAGCAAAATTAGCAATGACCAAATCATCAATTGCCAAACTTCCCCCAGTAACTTCTGCCGTAGGAGCAGGATCAACCGCATATGCTACATTTATTGTCAATAAACTTGCGAAAATACACAATAATGTTACCTTTTTCATTTTCTTTAACATTTCAAACACTCCTTTTTTCTTGTTTTTCAATTATTGCCGCGCCTTAAATTCGAAAATATTGTGCTTTGTTACCCAGGTGGTTTCACTTCTGGTTTCTATGATTTATGATTTATGGTATAAAAAAAAACTCCTTTCGGTAACCGGCTGCCACCTGTCTCTCAACGGAAGGCCCTTTGGCTTTGCGTCCCACCCTTTCGGATGGTTTGCCTTTATCGATTTAGCTATCGTTCGATAACATTCTGTAATCTAAGTATATATCATTCTCAAGTGAATAGCAAGGCGTTATGTATGCATCACATATAATCAAGAGTTCGCTGCTTGCTTTAAACGCCTTGAGAGGGAACGTTTTTACATAAAAGACCGTTGAAAGTTTGATGGGACGGATAGTGTAACCTGGCGATGACGCGGAAGATGGTTTGTGTACAATAAATGGAATTTTTATACGCCGTATTGGTTCTAGGGTGTATTTCTGTGGGCATCACATATCTGTTGTCACGGCAATTCAAGAATAAAATCCTTAAATACATACCTTCATTCTTTTTTTTGGGAGTAGCTGCTTATTTAATTCTCTCAGCAAGATTTTTTTCAACAGATGGATTCATTAGTTTAATCAAGGGAGTTTGGGGTGTCTTGTTATTTAGTGTGTCTATGATAGGTTTTATTGCAGCTATAATTATCGACAGATACCATAAGAAAAGATGAAACATTAAAGGCTATTGCATATCTTTTATTTTATTACGGGGAAGACATTGTAAAGACTTACTCCTCCATCATTTCAATAAACTGAACCTCTCCAAGCTGTAAGGGGTAACTTTCCATCACGCCGCCGGTATAAAAAACTCGAACGGTATCCCCCTCTTCCATTGCAGGAACATCCTCCGGATCCAAGGCGCCTGTGATAACCGAAACCTGATCTCCGCTTTTAAGGATATCCTCTCCTTCCACCGGCTCTACAAGAATGGAATTTTCATCGATTTCCAGAACCGTGGCCACAAACTGCAAGATCTGAACTTCATAATTTCCGTTCGCATCGCGATTTCCATTATCCTCCCCGTTATCATTAGCACAACCGATCAATAATAATCCGGCAATAACCAGCATCAACAAAAGCTTCATAGATTTTTTTATCACGTTCAACACCTCCGAAATAAATTCAATGTTACATGGGGACTGTCCCCTTGTAGGCTTCTTAATATTGAAATTATTATTCCTGCTATCATATGAACCGCACGTGGATGTACTTGTCAGCTTTAGGAATCACTATTTTGCGCAATTGTATGAATAGTTTAACATTCAAACCACCGTCTTACAATCATTGATAACAATTCCCTCACTAAATATAACGGCCTCGAAATGATTTTGGATTCAATTGTTGGGACAGTCCCCATGTAACCTTGATGGGACAGGTGTAATGGAACCTGGTGATGACGCATAAGGTATGCCATGTGACATGGATTTTCTGGCAAATGGAAATATGGTATGATTAAGCAGATAGAAAAGATACTAACGCGTTGGCTTGAGGGGGGAGTTAATTGAAAATTCTTGGTGTTGTAGGAAGTCGTAGAAAGAAAGGAAACACTTACACTTTAATGCAAGAAGCTTTAAAACCTTTTACAATGAACAACATTGACACTAAACTGGTATTCTTAGATGACTACAATATTAATGACTGTAATGGATGCGAAGGCTGTAAAGAAACATATAAATGCGTAATAAACGATGATATGCAAAATTTATACCCAGATATTTTAGAGGCTGATGCCATTATTTTAGGTTCACCTGCCTACTTTTATAATGTATCTGCAGACATGAAGGCTTTCATAGATAGATGTTATTGTTTTGAAGTATTCGACAAAGAAGATCGCTCAGTTTGGTTGGCATTAAACGAAGCTCTTGGAGGAAAATTTGCTACTGTAATTGCAGTAAGTGAACAAGAAAAAGAAGAAGATATGGGCTTTACCGCTGAAGCGATGATCAGACCTTTAGAAGCTTTAGGTTACAGGGTAGTCAGTACAGTTAAGGCTCTACATCTATTCAAAGCAGGTGAGGCCTTGAATAATAAGAAGATAATGGAAGACGCAAATAAAGCTGGGGAAAAACTCTTGAAATGTTTACAACTAAAAGAAAAAGTGAAGGCGCAATTGAGTAAGAAAAACCTATAAACCGAAGGCCTGGATTGTTGAAATGGTTAGAAAACGCAAGAAAATAATTTGAAGAGGTGATTTTATGTCAACGCTACGACCGATTGAAGAGAAATTTGTAGTAGAAAAGGAACACTGGGTAGGGAATGGTTTTCGGGTCAGGAATTATTTTCCCGGAGGGAGAAATCTGTTAGACCGGTTCTCTCCCTTTGCTCTTATGGATTATAACGTTCCGAAGGAATTTACACCTTCCACAACCTCCAGGGGAATCGGGCCCCATCCTCATCGGGGCATCGAAACCGTCACCTTCGCCTTCCAAGGAGCCGTGGAGCATCATGATAACGCCGGGAACCATGGCATAATCTATCCCGGGGACGTCCAGTGGATGACCGCCGGAGGAGGAATTATGCATAAGGAATATCATGAAAAGGAGTTTTTGAACCGGGGTGGGATCTTCCATATGATTCAGCTCTGGGTTAATTTGCCGAAAAAAGACAAATTTGTACCGGGACGTTATCAGGATCTTCCCAGCAGCAAACTTGGCAAAATGGAACTCCCCGACGGAGCAGGAGACGTCACGGTTGTGTCCGGAGAATTTAAAGGAGTTCAGGGTCCTGCCATGACCTATTCACCGATGAACATCTATTTGATGGATGTGAAAGGTGGAAGCCATGTAACCATTGAGGAGCCGGGATCATATAATACGGGGATCCTCCTGACGGGAGGTCATGCTGAAATCAACGAGACAGCTTGTACCCACAAGGATTTCATCCTATTCGAAAACCGAGAAGGGGAAATCACCCTAAAGGCTGGAGAAGAGGGGGTAAAGCTCATTCTCCTCAGCGGTGAGCCCTTAAACGAACCGGCCGTTGCAGGAGGACCTTTTGTCATGAATACGAAGCAAGAGCTGGATCAAGCCTTTCAAGATTATCGTGACGGAAAATTTGGAACTGAGAACTTTTAGAAGGTGTTAAATATGGTGTTGATATAGTTTCCGGAGCTACCGGATCTAGTGAAGGCATATTGGAAGCCATTGAAGGCGCCCAAGCACTCTCCGATTGAGGGTGCCTTTTTGTATGCTTAAACGTAGCTGTGAATACTTGGAAGGAACATGTTAACGCCAATAAACGTAAATATGACGCAAGCAAAACCAATGATAGAAAACCAGGCGGCGGGTTTCCCTTTCCAACCCCGGTTGAATCGAAGATGCAGGTAAACTGAATAGATGAGCCAAGTGATTAGAGACCAGACCTCTTTGGGATCCCAAGCCCAGTATCGAGACCAGGCACTTCTGGCCCAGATAGCCCCGGAAACGATAACAATAGTTAGCATTAAATAACCGAAAGCCGCAACCCGATAACTTAGAAAATCAACTGCTTCTTGATCCGGTAACAGCTTTTTCTTTTGATTGTCCTGCGATTTCTTTGAATTTAGCAAATAGAGGACAGATAATCCGCAGGCTACGGCAAAAGCGCCGTAGGAAACAACAGCTGTGCCGACGTGAATCGTTAACCATCGACTTTGAAGCGCCGGCATGAGTGGTCGCACATGCCTTGGCAGTAAGGAGGCATAACCCATCATCAGAAATGCCAGGGGCATAACGAAGGCGCCAACAGCAGTGAAGCGATAGTAGAAGTGGATGGCCAGGTAACAAAGAACAATACCCCAGGTGAAGCTATTGGCAAATTCATATTGGTTGCTGAAGGGCAACCGACCGGATTCGATGATGCGAACAAACATCGCCACGGTATGAAGTGCAAACCCGACAGAAGTAGCTGCCACGGCGAATTTTCCCACCTTCTCCTTAGATGAAACAAGAAGGACAAAAAAAGCAATGGACGCAACGATATAACCGGCAAAAGCCAGCATAAAAAACAATTCTTCATAAAACAACCATCCCATTGATAACACCCCTTATGATTTTAGTTGATTTTTTACCCACATGGAGAAGCCCCAGGCATTTTGTCTTGTGACAGCATAGAGTTCATTTTTACGCATCAGAATATACTTGGGATAGGTATAAAAAGCCATGATCAGACCGATCATAAGCAGAAAGCAACCCAACAGAACAAAGTAATATCCATGATCTCGTCTGTAGATGAGTCCTGTGTAAAGTACGGAATCAGAAAACGTTATTTCATATCCCTGATAGGTGAAAGATTGATTAGGATTCATAATAAAGGAATCGACAAATTCTCCAAAATGATAAAGAACAACGGCATAATGGGGATTGACTTCGCGTTCGGTCATGGTCAGGGGCATCTCATTATGACCCATGGCAAAATCAGGGAAATAACCAAATAAATGAATGGTTAAATGGGCTGGTTCAAAAAAGACGGACTCATCATTGCGAAGAAACCGGTTCATCGCTTCATTGCCTTCGTTGTCAGTGATCTTCAAGCGGCTGGCCCATCCGTAACTGGCTTGATAAAATTGAATGCCATTAAATTTCATTGGGCGATTGACCCATATAGTCGTTTCTTTAACGGACTCTCCGTTTCGAAGGACGGTAAGATCGCAGTAATATTGCTTGACAGAATTATCTTCCCGGAAATCAAGGTAAAAATCATCAAGTTGGACAGAGAAATTGTTCTCATGAAAGACAGCTTGCTCGTCGGGTATCAGGTTAAAAAATCCTTCCTGTGCAAAAAAATTACCAACAAAGCTTCCCATCACTATAATGATGATGCCTATGTGAGTGACCGTTGATGCGAAAACTCCAAAACGATGTTTAACTCCCCAGGTTTCACCATCTTTTTGAAACCATTTAAACCCTTTTTTGGAAAACTTATTTTTTACCTGGTCAAAAATAAGTAGTTCATTCCATAAATTTTCTGCATTTGGCTTGGGTGAAGGTGAGAAATCTGGACGGTATCTTTTCCTTTGAGAGGGGATTAACTTGATGGTACAACCAGTTAAGTTAATCATTAGAAGCATCATAAATAATCGAAAGATCCAGGAACTATAAGCATCATGAAGGCCAAAAGCAATAATGACAGCTCCGAAATGGTACTGCTCTAAATAATATGCCACCGGAAGGCCTTGAGGCAAAAGAGTGGCAAAAACAGCGTAGATAGATATAAGAATAAAAAGTACGATTCCTAAATGAAGGCTGAAAAGCCATCGTTGAAACTTATTCAATGGGATGACCTCCTAAGAAGCAGGAATTGTGTATATGTACGAAAATGAGCGACATAAACAGACAAGTCATGAAAGTCCCGCAGGGTACAAGTGAGGCCACCAACAGGGTGGCCTCTATTCTAATCCATCATATTGAGGGCTTCTTCAATCATATCGCTTGCTTCTTCAAGGTAAGCCATCGCTTTCTCATAGTGATGGAATCCCTGGCTGTTTTCTACAAATACGAAGTCCCATCTTACCTGAGCGCTTCGGTGCAGCTGATAAACTGCTTCCAGAACATCTTCTGGCAGATCTTCTTTCTCTTCTTCGATTCGGGTAATCAACTCAACCAGTTTTTGGATAACCTCAATATTTTTTTCTTCTACCCGTCCCTGAAGAGCCTCCACTTCTCCAATCAATTCGTTCCCCGCTTGGCTGTGACAACCCAGGCAGGAAGCTTCAACCGTATGAAGAGGGCTGGTCCAGTGATGAGAATGGTAGCTTTCGCCTTCTTCATTTTGCATCTGCGGCATGTGACAGTCCACACAGGTTACACCAAAGCTATCATGAACGCTTCCCAGGTATGTTTCAAATTCCGGATGCTGAATTTTGTATAAATCTCCACCGGTTCTCGGATGTGTCCAGTCTGTAAAATTCCACTCTATAAAAGTTGCTTCAATATCTGCCACATCTGTACCGTATTTCCATGGCACAGTTACTTCTTTTGTCTCCGGATCAAGGTAATACTCGATATGACATTGGGCACAAACCAGATTTTTCTTATTGTAGTCTTCTTCAAGATACTCCAAACCTTTTTTCAGATGACCTCTTGTAATTTCTAAAACACCCGGCTGGTTTCGGTGGCAGTCATAACAACTTACACCTGCTTTAGCCCCTTCTGCCATTTCATAAAAATTCATGGCATAAAGATCACTGCCATGCTCATCTTCCATGGCTACATAATCGGCTGTTTTACAGGCAAGACAACTGGCTCCTGCTTTGTTTCTTTCTGTGTGAATGACATCTTCAAGGGAATAGACATGTCCCCTTGCACGAAGGTATTCTATGTCGAAGCCTACTCCTTCATAGATCGTCCTCAGTTCCGGATATTTTTCCAGATAGTCCACTGGTTTCGAGCCTCCATAGGTAGTTTGAACCATTTCAGCATTTCTTAGGTAGCTTTGATACTGATCAGGAAAATCATTTTCCCAGCCTTCCGCATAGATTATTTCCTCCGGTTGCATAATGATATAATTGACCCCCGCCAGTGCGATTACTGCTATCATAATAATAAGCGCTGTACTAATAATCCTGCTCTCTTTTATTTTAGACATAGGATTTCCCCCTTTTCAAGTAGCACTTCCTTATTAGGACATATATCTTCTCAGTTAGTATTATAAACAAATAAACCTATCTTTCAAGTGTAAACATATGCCCAATGCTGCATTCTAAAACTTCAATATATTATCACGCAATGTGATTAAAGAAGCCCTTTTTTGGTATTTAGTTACTGCAATGTTTATGCGATTCAGAAGAAATGGGGCGTTTTTAGCTTGGCAAGATTGCCGCTTTATGATTCTGTTATTTGTTTGATTACGATTGAGTGCGAGAAGGAGGATTATCATGAGTATGTTTTGCTATCAGTGCCAAGAAACCGTTAGTAATACTGGATGTACACGGATAGGTGTCTGTGGTAAAAAGGAAGACGTGGCTAAGATTCAGGACTTGATGATTCATACCATTAAGGGAATTTCCTTGTACAGCCGCGAACTTAACAAGCTTGGAAAGCGCTCTTTAGAGGTGGATCATTATATCCTCTACGGACTGTTTGCCACCATAACCAATGCCAATTTTGACAAAGAAGTATTTATTGAAAAAATTCGCCAGGGACTCAAAATGAGAGAAAACTTAAAGCAACAGCTGGCACAGGAAGCCCCGGAAGTAAAAGTGCCGGAACTTGACGAAGCTGTGTGGTTTGCTGATACCATCGAAGAAATGGAATCTAAGGCTGAAACCGTTGGTGTTCTGGCTGAAAAAAATGAAGATATTCGATCGTTAAAAGAAATGATCACCTATGGATTAAAAGGTATGTCCGCATACACACATCATGCCAATAATCTTGCTTTTGAAGATCCGGCAGTTCATGATTTCATTCAGGATACCCTGGCCAAACTGACGGATGATTCTCTGACAGCCGACGATTTGGTGGCGCTTACTCTTGAAACCGGATCCATGGGCGTGCAGGCCATGAAACTTTTAGATGATGCCAATACAGGGTCCTACGGTCATCCGGAAATGACGAAAGTAAATATCGGTGTTCGCAATAACCCGGGTATCCTCATCAGCGGTCATGATTTGAAGGATTTGGAAGAGCTGCTGGTGCAATCCAAAGACAGCGGAGTAGATGTCTATACCCACAGTGAAATGTTGCCGGCAAATTCCTATCCGGCCTTTAAGAAGTACAATCACTTTGTTGGAAATTATGGCGGTTCCTGGTGGCATCAAAATGTGGAATTCGAGAAGTTTAACGGACCGGTTCTGCTGACTTCCAATTGTCTCGTTCCACCGAGGGACAGCTATAAAGACAAAATTTACAATACAAACGCCGTTGGTTTTCCCGGATGTCAATTCATCCCGGATCGGGTTAATGGCCAGCCCAAAGATTTTTCAGCCATTATTGAGCATGCCAAGAAATGCGATCCGCCCGAGGCTCTGGAATCCGGGGAGATTTATGGCGGATTCGCCCATAACCAGGTAATTTCCCTGGCTGATAAAGTCATTGAAGCGGTAAAGAGTGGCGCAATTAAACGTTTCTTTGTCATGGGTGGCTGTGATGCCCGACAAAATGAACGTTCTTACTATACTGACTTTGCAAAGGCCTTACCGGAGGATACAGTCATATTGACAGCAGGTTGTGCCAAGTATCGATATAATAAGCTGGATCTTGGCGATATCGGAGGAATTCCAAGAGTGCTGGATGCCGGCCAGTGCAACGATTCTTATTCGCTGGTACAAATTGCGCTGGCATTAAAGGATGCCTTTGAGCTGGAGGATGTCAATGATCTCCCCATTTCCTACAACATTGCCTGGTACGAGCAAAAAGCAGTATTGGTGCTGTTGGCGCTGTTATCTTTGGGAATTAA
Source organism: Tindallia sp. (assembly GCA_007134225.1). Lineage (GTDB taxonomy): Bacteria > Bacillota > Clostridia > Peptostreptococcales > Tindalliaceae > Tindallia. The sequence continues at coordinate 1,004 of SLLE01000112.1, read as the reverse complement.
AAACATCCATATCGGACCCACCCTGCCCGGTTTCCTGTCTCCCAACGTAGCGCAGGTTATAGTTGACAAGTTTGACCTGGCACCTATTGGAACCGTTGAAGAAGATCTAAAAGCGTTTATGCAATAAAAGAACCTTACATTCATTTCAGAATAAGCTAAAGACCGCTGGAGCGGTCTTTAGCTTATTCCGTAACAAAAGGGGACGGTCGTTTGTGTTTCCACATACACTGCTTCATGTTGAAGTGACCAGGAGTTATGCAAATGCTAACCATTAAGTGTGCAAAATGAAAAACAAAGCTTTTCAGTATGCAAAAAGCGAAGCGGTTTTCAGACACCTGAATGGGGGATACAAAAAAACAGGAAAAATTCAGAACACCCAATTAAGTGGTATAATTGAGATATCTACGCTCCACCTGATTTTTGAGACAATGATGAAAAGGCCTTTGGGATGATGTGTTTGATATGAAGCTCTGGACCGCTTCAGAAGGAGAGGGATTAAATTTGAAAAAACACCAGACCAGTAAATACCTTGTACAGTGCGCCCTGACGGTGGCTATAATTATGGTTTTTTTCACGATCTTTCGGGGGATTACGAATTTGCTGAACGCTTTTCTGGTGCCGATGGCATTATACACGGGGATGAAAGGGACAAACAGGCTTCAGGCGATGACTCTCTTTAGTGTGACCCTGATCTGCGGCCTTTTGTTTTTCAGCGTTCAGCTCTTTTTTCTCTCCCTATACTGCATGTTAGCCTGGCAATTGCAGTATTTGATGAAAAAAGGCTCGTCTGTGATCAAAACGGCAATTTATCTCGCCGGAATTTCTGCCGCCGGTTTCTACGGGGCCATTCGCTTGACGGACTTGGTGTTTCTGACCCGGATGCATACTATTTTCATGGGGCTTTTCAACGGCAACTGGATTCTATATGGAGTAATGATACTGGCAGAAGGGCTCATTGCAGGGTTTGGACTGGCCTATGGAGCTGCGGCGGTCGAAAGGCGCAT
>SLLE01000032.1 GCA_007134225.1 Tindallia sp. | reverse complement strand
TCGCATTTTATCGGGATGCCATTGGGTTTAAACTGATGATGCAGCTGGGCAACAGTGCTGCCTTTATGGCAACAGGAGGCTATCATCATCACATGGGGCTGAACACTTGGGAAAGCCAGGGAGGACCGACTCCGCCGGAAGAAGCAACTGGAATCGATTATGCCTTAGTATCAGTGCCAGACCAAAAAACATTGGATTCAATTATCGATCGTGTTCAAGAAGTAACAGGAGTTGAAAAGTCAGAACAGGGAGACCATATCGTGAAGGATCCTTCCGGCATTGTTTTGCGATTTACTGATATGACTTTGGATGAAATATTTGATAGTGCAAAAGAGCACTGGAGCGAAAAAAATAAATGAGGACAGTTTTATGTGTCCATCAGGTTTTCAAAGAAATCCAACGGATTTCTTTATCTCTATCAGGTATGAAACACACTGTAGCTTCCTATTGCTTTGCCTGCGGAAATGGCTTTCAGTTCGGTGAAGTTGGTTTGATGGCGTTGAACCGGATTTCCTTCCAGCAGGGTTTTGGTGAGGCCTGTCAGGAAGAGCTGCTGCTGGTTGTCTGGCATGGCCAGGATCTGTTCGTCAAAGTCCAGGATCCATGTCCGGTTAAAGTGTTTGTTGGTGTGGACGTCTTCTTTGCTGACGGCCAAGATCCTTAAGTCTTCCGGCCAATCAGCAAAGGGTTGGGTGTTTCGTGCTTCTGCCAGATAGCGCTGGTAGATTTCTATGAGGTAGGACTGGTCCAGGGCGGCCAGCGGGTAGTCGTGTTTTTCCACGAAAACTAATTGGTTGTCCTGCTCTGGCAGCCAGACCAGGTAGGGTCTTTCTGCCCGGTCTGTGGAAAGGTCCCAAGGTTCCCGGAGTTCGTAGGAAGTAACGTCCTGGGTGTTGACTGTGGACTGTCGGAGGCTGTCCGGCGTCGGCCAGGGTTCTTCGCAGCCATGGGCCTGATCCCGAAAGAAGGTCTCGAGGCGGGGATCCTGGTTTTCGCTGTTAAATTCGTGTATGGAGAATGCAACGGCTCCAATCAGCAGTGCGATCATGAGCAGCCATGTTTTTTTCATTTTTAGTCATCCTCACTTTTTTTACCCGAAAGTCATTTTTCTTTATGAAAGAAAAACCATTGACGCTGATTCTTCCTAAATGGATTTAACGGCTGATGATGACTGCCTTGTTTCTTCCAGATTCTTTTGCTTCGTATAGCGCTTTGTCTGCATAATCGATGGCCGCTCTAACGCTTAAATCTTTCCCCGGGCGCACCGTCACGCCGCCTATACTAATGGTAATGCGTTTAAAGGGTGATGTTTCGTGCTCAATCGATAAGTGATCAACCTCATCGATCATTTTCTGAGTAATTTTTTTCGCATCTGAGCTATCAACATTCTCCATCACCAACGCAAATTCTTCCCCACCGAATCGTGCAAAAACATCGTTTTTCCTTACAGAGTTATTGATGCATTTGGTTAGTTTTCTTAAGACTTCATCTCCTAAAATATGACCATAGGTATCATTATAGTTCTTAAAGAAATCCACATCCAGAATTAAAATGCTCAGTTTATCAACATTTTCTCGTTTCCATAAACTTATCAAATATAAATTGAGATACCTTCTGTTGTAAACGCCAGTCAGATAGTCTTTTTCGTTTTCTTTCGTCAGTAATTCATTCACCGTATGCAATTCCACTCTTGTCTTTCCGATCATATAAATTAAAAAAAGAATAATCAGTAACATTGCGCCATTGGTCAGGAAAATCCATTGATGCCCCAGGTAGATATCCAGTAAATTAGGATCATCGATTCTGGCAACAGACAAATACCAGTCACGCCCTTCTACCTCCTGAACAATCCCAATAATATGATTGCCTTCATATTGATAGGCCATTCTAACAATATCGTTTGTTTTTTTAGCTTCTTCAATGTAATCACTCAAAAAAGGTACATTAATGTTTGAATTAATGTTTTGACCTTCAAGATCTGGCCAGCTGGTATGAATGATCACGGTCCCATCTTCATCGACCAGATAAGAGTAACTGTTTCTTTCTTCAATGACAGAAATTAAGAAGGCTCTTATGCTTTCCAGAAAAACATCTGCCGAAACAACCCCCACAAACTGATCTTCCAAGTATAACGGCGAACTGACTGTGACGAGCATTTTTCCTGTTTCCCGATCGACATACACGCTGGAAACAATCGTTTCATCAGCCTCATAAGCTTCTATGTACCAGTTTCTGGTTCTTGGATCGTAATCTTCCGGAGGTATCCATTTGCCACCCGTAATAAAATTGCCATCGGATAATCCTATGTATATTTGAGAAATGCTTGGATCCTCATTATTAATATTCAAGTAAGGGTTTTCTGTATTAAAAGCGACCAGTTCTTCATAGGAAAAGTTACCGCAAATATCTTTAGCCGTATTGACAATGCTCTTTTTTTGCTGAAACCACAGTTCAAAAGTTGTCACGTCTCCTCGTAGATCATTGATTAAAGCATTGTATCGATTTTCCATAATTTCATTTTGCACTACATTGAAATTATATGTTATGAGCAAAAAAATAGTTGCGATCAGTAGGCTCATACTCACATAGAATTTCTTTTTCATCTACTCACCTGCCTCTTCCTGAAGGGAAAGGAAACCCTTGCTCCTCAAAATTTCCGTTGCGGTTTTATTACCCCTTATGCATGGTTATCGTGTGATAAGGGTGATCAACTCTTTAATGGATGTTTTTATTTTACAGGTATTGGAAAGTTCCCTTGACTGGTGGTTATAAGGACCTGTCTGGGCTATGTCATGCTCAACGGGTCTGTAAGACGGTCAAAGGTTTCTGAATCAAGCAGCTCCAGCGAGAGAACCGCTTCCTTTAATGTGCAGTGCTCCTTATGTGCTTTTAAAGCTGCCTGTGCTGCGGCTTCATAGCCTATTTGCGGAACCAGGG
>SLLE01000199.1 GCA_007134225.1 Tindallia sp. | reverse complement strand
TGGCCGGCGCCCGGGCGATAGATTGTGTGATTAAGGAAGCTCAGGATACGGAAACCTATCATCCCTTTAAGGGGAACATGGACAATGAACGTTTGGTGTCCTTGATTGAAGACCATGGTCCAAAAAAAATTGGCTTGATCATTATTACGGTGACGAATAACAGTGCAGGGGGACAGCCGGTTTCCATGGCGAATATTCGGGAAACCAGAGAAATAGCAAAAAAATATAATATTCCGGTTTGCATTGATGCTGCACGTTATGCTGAGAATGCCTATTTTATCAAACAACGGGAGGAAGGATATGGCGACAAAACCATAAAAGAAATCTCCAGAGAGATGTTCGGTTATGGGGAAGTCTTCACCATGAGTGCGAAGAAAGACGCTATTATTAATATAGGCGGCCTCATCGGCGTAAAAGACAGAGAAGAACTCTTTGAAACAGTTAAAGTCAGGACTATCCCCCTGGAAGGATTTATTTCGTATGGAGGACTGGCTGGACGCGATCTGGAAGCTATGGCTATTGGGTTACAGGAAGGAACCGATTTTGACTATTTGCAATATCGAGTGGGGCAAATTGAATACCTGGCTGGAAAATTGGATGAAGCAGGTATTGCTTATCAATCCCCGGCCGGCGGACATGCTCTCTTTATTGATGCCAAAAAGATGTTGCCTCATATTCCTTATTATCACTACCCGGCGCATACACTGGCCTTGGAGCTATATAAAGAAGCGGGCATCCGATCCTGCGATATAGGATCCTACATGATGGGAAACAGTCCGGATACAGGTGAACAGATTGAATCTGAATTTGAATTTACACGTCTTGCCGTGCCGAGAAGGGTATACACCCAATCTCATTTGGACGTGGTTGCGCAGGCTCTTAAGGCTATACAGGAAAAAGCGGAAAGCCTGACGGGTTATGAAATAACCTGGGAACCACCTATTTTGAGGCATTTTACAGCGAGATTAAAACCAATCGAATAATCAGAAATGCGAGACAGAAAGCCAGAGGATTTTTCTCTGGCTTTCTGTGAAGGAGGAAGACACATGAGTAACGGAAGCATCTTATCAGTAAGAAAGGCGCTCAAAATTCTGGAGCTTTATGCAGTGAAGCCGGCCTGGAGTATCACAGAGATCAGTGAAGAACTGACGTATCCCACCAGCACAGCTCATCGATTAATGATGACGTTGGAAGAAGCTGGGTATATTTATCGGGAAAATGAAACGAAGAAATACTACCTGACCATCAAACCATACTTGATAGGGAGCAAAACAGAAATAGTCAGCCAGTTGGAAAAGCGGGCTCAAAGTGTGATTCAGCTGTTGGCGCAGGAAATAAACGAGAGCGTCAATATTTCTATTGCTCAGGGGATCTATGCGATTACGGTTCTAAAAGCAAATCCGGAAAGACAGTTTTCAGCAGTTCCTAATATTGGTGATAAACGACAAGCTCACGCAACCTCCGTGGGGAAATGTTTGTTGGCATACAACAGCAATGGATGCTTTGATCAGTTGCTGAATTCGCAGGAAGCTCTAAAAGCATATACGGCTCGAACCATCACGGATAAATCCGTGATTACCGAAGAACTGAAGACCATTAAAAAACAAGGTTATGCCGTTGACCGGGAAGAAGTGGAAGAAGGATTGACTTGTTTCGGCGCACCCATCTTTGATGAAATGAACCACTGCATTGCTGCGATTAGCATCTCAGTTCCTACCTTTCGGATAAACAATGAGGAAACATTCATCAACAAAGTGGTGCAAACGGCATCCGAAATTGCATCGAAGTTTTGAAAAGAAAAAAGTAAAAAAATCTGTCTATTGTAAAAAATGGTTGAAAAATTGCGTATGAGAGCCAAACAAGTTATAATGAAGGCATTAATGAATATAAGAAAGATGCCCTTTATCAATCCCTGGAAATACCAGTAATGGAGGAATTTTGATGACGGATATAAAGGCAAATGGAAAAAAAGCGTTAAAAATTCTGGAAATAGATCCATGGTTGGAGCCGTACGAAGAAGATTTAAGGTTGAGAATGGACCGATATGAATCTGAAAAAAGAGCTTTGCTAAAAGAAGCAAAAGATTTCTATCATTTTTCCAATGGGCATCATTATTTTGGAATCCATCGGATGGAAGAGGGCTGGGTCTACAGAGAATGGGCTCCAGGGGCAGATGCACTGTACCTGACGGGCGATTTTAACGGCTGGGATCGCAGCAGCCATCCCCTGAAAAAGAAAGATCATGGAGTTTGGGAAATCTTTTTGCCGGGGATAGGTGCGCTTTCGCATAAATCGCTGGTAAAAGTGCATGTAGTAAGTCAGGGAGTCGGCAAAGACAGGATACCATTATATATACGAAGAGTGGCTCAGGATAAAGAGACTCATGATTTTATAGGACAGATCTGGGAGCCCGAAAAACCTTTTCAGTGGACGGATCAGAATTTTAAGGTAGACCCGAAGCAAACACCCTTTGTCTATGAGACGCATATTGGCATGGCCCAGGAAAAAGAAGGCATAGGAACCTACCGGGAATTTGAAGAAAACATCCTTCCGAGGATAAAAGAGCAGGGATATAACACCATTCAGATTATGGCGGTCATGCAGCACCCCTATTATGCTTCCTTCGGATACCATGTTTCCAATTACTTTGCAGCCTCATCCTGGTTTGGAAATCCGGAAGAATTGAAATCGCTTATTAACAAAGCGCATGAAATGGGGATCACTATTCTCATGGACATGGTGCAGTCTCATGCGGTTAAAAATACGATTGAAGGAATTAATGAATTTGACGGCACGGAGCATCAGTTTTTTCACAGCGGCAGTCGAGGCAGCCACAGTGCCTGGGACTCTAAATTGTTCAACTATGACAAACATGAAGTTGTTCATTTTCTGCTGTCCAGCCTAAAATTCTGGATGGAGGAATATCACTTTGACGGATTTCGTTTTGATGGTGTTACGTCTATGATTTACCATGATCATGGGCTGGGGACGGCTTTTGATAGTTATGATAAATACTTCAGCCTGAATACGGATCTGGAGGCATTAAACTACTTGCAGTTTGCCAATGAGTTGATCAAGGAAATCCGACGGGATGCGGTTTCCATTGCAGAGGATATGAGCGGCATGCCAGGGATGTGCCTTCCGGTTGAAGATGGAGGGATTGGTTTTGATTACCGGCTGGCCATGGGAATGCCGGATTTTTGGGTAAAAACATTGAAGCAAAAGGATGAAGACTGGGATATGCATGCCATGTTCCATGAGTTGTCCACCAGTCGGCCGGCGGAAAAACGAATTGGATATGTGGAATCTCACGACCAGGCGCTGGTAGGAGATAAAACCTTCATTTTTCGGCTGGCAGACAAAGAGATGTATGAGCACATGCACAAGGCAAGCCAGAGTCTTGTCATTGAAAGGGCTGTGGCGTTGCATAAGATGGCGCGCCTGATAACCATATCCACCGGTTCAGACGGCTATCTCAATTTTATGGGAAATGAATTTGGTCATCCGGAGTGGATCGATTTTCCCAGGGAAGGAAATGGGTGGAGCTTTAAATACTGCCGCCGGCAATGGTCTTTGGTTGAAAATCCATTTCTCCGATATCAGGATTTGAGTGCCTTTGATCGAGCCATGCTTGAACTCATGAATGGGGAACATTTAATGGGCGACAGACCACCGGATTTGCTTCTCATAAATCCTAAACAAAAGATTATTGCTTACAAGAAAAAAAGACATGTTTTTCTATTTAACTTTAACCCGACGGATTCCGTGGAAGGACTTGAAGTTCCTTTACATGAAGAGGCTCATTGCAAAGTGGTGCTTAATACCGATGAAGAACGATTTGGTGGGCAGGGGAGAATATCACTGGAAACAATTTATCCTACAAAAAACCTGGAAAAAAATTCTGAACACCGTGGAATTGTGATTTACTCGCCGAGTCGAACGGCGATGGTATTGAAAATGGATTAAAAAAGATGAAAGAGAGTGTGAGAGCGTGTTAAAGTGACCCCCTACCCAAAAAGGGTAGGGGGTCGCTTTCTTATAGGAAAGCAATTCGCTGCAAACTACCCTTAATGGGTGGTGGCAATCCAAAGAGGTCATGGTACGATTTGGGAAACAATGGCAGACAGTTCACAAAAAAAGGACAGACTAAGGGGGAGTTGAGTTGACGAAGCAAAAGAAAATGGTCATGACTGTCATCATATTATTTTTATTGATAACGGGCATTTCCTCGGTCGATGCCCGATCGGTGGAAGTGGATTATGTCAACATCGTAGCAAAGGTAAATCCGGATGGATCAATGGATGTAACAGAATACTATGATGTAGAGTTTGAAGGTCAGTGGCATGGGATGTTTCGGTGGATTAATTTAAGGGAAAATGAATCATTATCAAATGTTTCCGTTTTTGAAAATGGGGAAGCCTTCACGCATCATCCAAATTCTCCGGAAAACTCTGTTGAAGAAATTACAAAGCACCATAACAATCAGGTGTTTTCTTATTGGATTGGTCCGCCGGGTACCTTTACGATGGTTGAAAGAGGAAACAGTATTTTTCTTGATTGGAGTATCAATGCGTACAATACTCAAAAGACGTATGCATTCCAGTACCGGGTTAATAACGCAGTGATCATTCACAATGATGTGGCAGAGATCTATCACCAGTTTATCGGGGATGAATGGGAGATTCCCTTTGGGAATGCAACCGTTCAACTGGAATTGCCTGCCGGTGCACAGCGAGATGAAATAAGAGCCTGGGGGCATGGCCCATTGTACGGCGAAGTAGACATTCTCAGCGGTAATGAAATTGTCTGGCACGTAGCTCCGTTACCTGCTGAAACGATGCTGGAAGGCCGAGTGACATTTCCGACTACCTTAGTGCCACAAGGAACGAATCTGTCCGGCTCGACTGGTTTGGACAGCATTCTTGCGGAAGAACAGGAATGGGCCAGAGAAGCCAACAGGGAACGAAGAATGGCGAGAATTGATTTGTACGGTGCGCCTATTGCATTTCTATCAGTTGCTGCCGCGTTTCTGATTAAAAGAAGACGATTTAAGAAGTATCACAAGGCCGAATTTGTTGGAGATTATTACCGTGAATTGCCAGGGGACTATTCGCCTGCCATATTAGGTCAGTTGTGGAATAAAAAACAGCATAAACCGGAAATACTCATGGCAACGATTATGGATCTGGCAAGGCGTGGGTATTTGATGATTCACGAGTTCGTGCCGGAGAAAAAAGGGTTTTTCAAACGTGGACGAGACATAGATTATATGCTGGTAAGTCAAGGCAAGTCTTTGGACGATTTATCCCCTTACGAGCAAAAACTCTTGAGCATGCTTTTCAAAGATGTGGGACAAATGAATGCAGAACAGCAAAACGCACAAGTATCCCTGGGTCAGATAGAAGAATATACAAAGAAAAAATCAACGGGAAAACAATTTCATGGACAGTATACTGGCTTTTGCGCCGCGATTGAAGTGGCAGCAGAAAGACATGGTTTTTTTGAATCTTTAAAGAAAAACAATTTATTTGTACATGTCCTGCAAGCTGGTGGCGCCATCGTGGCGGGGATTGCTGCCATGAGGTTGTTAGGCATGAATTATCTGGGACTTGGTTTTATATTGGCAGGAATTCTTGGAATACTGACGTTAATTGGCATGATGCGTTACTCGAAAAAAGGTCTTGAAGACTATGTACGATGGAAAGCGTTTCGGAAATTTCTTCAGGATTTTTCAGCCATGGACCAGCATCAGATTCCTTCCTTGGTGATCTGGGAACAATACCTGGTTTATGCCATTCCATTAGGGGTAGCAGATGAAGTAATTAAGCAGCTAAAGGTTGTATTTCCAAATATGGAACAGGATGGGCGCCGGTTTGGATATGGATGGTATGCAAGTGCCGGTATGATGAACTTTGATGGGTTTAACCGAATGATCAGTGATTCAGAAAAAAGCATCACGAGATCCCTGAGAGATAGTCAAAAAGTGGCGCGCAGCAGCAATTCCAGCGGCAGTGGAGGCGGCGGCGGTTTCTCTGGCGGAGGCGGAGGCGGTTCCGGCGGCGGCGGCGGTGGATTCCGCTAAACAACTAAAAATCAGAGAGGAGAATTAAATGATGGTTTATTTATTAGTAATACTTGCACCTACCGTATTGCTGTTCATTGTACTGGTAATTTTTTATAATAACACCGTAAAACTGAGAAACTTTGTTCAAAATGCCTGGGCGCAAATTGATGTTCAGTTAAAGAGAAGATCTGATCTGATCCCCAATCTGGTGGAGACTGTTAAAGCCTATGCTGCCCATGAAAAAGAAACTTTTGAACAAGTGACCAGAGCGAGAGCAGAAGCGTTAAATGCACAATCCATCGAACAACGCCAGCAGGCAGAAAACCAGTTATCCGGTGCGTTGAAATCTTTGTTTGCCGTAGCGGAAGCGTATCCGGAGCTCAAAGCCAGCGATAATTTTGCGAAACTGCAACAGGACTTGTCGGATACAGAGAACAAAATTGCATATAGCAGACAATTCTATAATGACACTGCGATGAAATACAATACGAAAATTCAAACCTTTCCCGGAAATGTTTTGTCGGGACTGATGGGATTCCAGTTTATTCCATATTTTGAAGCGGTAGAGGCTTCGGAAAGAGAAGCAGTTCAGGTTCGTTTTTAATCTCGAATTGAATCTTTTTCTAACAAGGATGAAGGATCGATAAAAAGGCCATAAAACAGTGGTATGGCCTTTTTGGTGTGCAGAATACTTTGGTAATACTATTTTCAAGTTGGATTTTTGGTTATATTTATGTTAAAATCTGACACTAACACTAAAGCGTGTAAAGCTTGTATTGCTGGACCATTAGGTCGTGGCACCGCTTACTTCAAATTAACATTGTAGTGTTAATTCGACTATTTTTTGTGCTGATAATGTATGGAGGGTTGTTGTGTATGGAAGAAGAACGAAAAAGATTAAAAGACGAAGAGAAAAAGCTAAAAGAGGAAGAAAAGGAACTTAAAAGAAATTTTGAAGAAAAAAAGAAAGAGCTGGAGAGACAAAAAAAGGAAGAAGAAAAAAAAATTGTTGAGGAAGAGAAGCGCCTTAAAGAAGAAAAACGACAGGAAATCATGTCCAAGAGAGCTTTGGCAAAAAAGCTAAAAAAGGCGGAAGAAGATGCTCGTAAAAAAGCAATTAAAGAAAGACCGCAGTTCAAAGGGCTTCAGATAAGGCCAACGGCATCTTTGTTTGACGAGTCAGGGATGGAAGAGCCGGGCGAAAATAACTGGGCTGGGTTTGGTTTTGACATTCATCCTTATGTGACATTAATCTCCTCCTTTTTCCTGGTTGTTTTTATTGCGCTCACATTGATCTATCCCGCTCAGGCGGAAACGATCTTTCAAAATTCATTAGACTTTGTTACAACTAGCTTTGGATGGTTTTTTGTGATGGTGGCCAATCTTTTCATTATTGCTTCTTTATTTTTTGCTTTTGGAAGATTTGGAAATATCAAGATTGGCGGATACGATGCTCAGCCGGAATTTACTAAAGTTGGCTGGTATGCCATGCTGATGAGTGCTGGGATGGGAATCGGGCTGATGTTTTGGAGTGTTGGCGAACCTATATTGCATCTCAACTCACCTTCACCCATGTTTGGAGGACTGGAACCGAACTCGGCAGAAGCCGCTCAGGCTTCCATGGTCACCACCTTTTTCCATTGGGGTGTTCACCCGTGGGCCATCTACTCGGTAGTTGGGCTGGGTCTTGCGTTCTTTGCTTTTAACAGAGGGCTGCCCTTAACCATTCGATCCATCTTTTATCCTCTTATAGGAAATAAAATCTACGGATTTTGGGGAAACCTGATCGATGTATTGTCAGTGCTGGCAACGTTGATGGGCTTAGCTACTTCCTTAGGATTAGGTGTTACACAAATTAATGGTGGATTGAATTACTTGTTCGGACTCAACATCAATACGACGACACAGGTGATTCTAATTGCTGTCATCACCGGCTTTGCTACCATATCAGTAATGCTCGGTCTGGATGGTGGCGTCAAACGGTTAAGTGAAATTAACATGGGGCTGGCCGGCGTGTTTATGCTGCTGGTGCTTATTCTTGGACCAACGGTTTACATTCTGAACGGACTGACTCAATATATAGGGTATTATATTGCTAAATTTCCTGAATTCAGCATGTGGACGGAAACCTTTCGAGACAGCAACTGGCAGGGCGGCTGGACAATTTTCTACTGGGCCTGGTGGATTTCCTGGTCCCCATTTGTAGGAATGTTTATCGCCCGTGTTTCCAAAGGAAGAACCGTTCGGGAATTCGTTCTTGGTGTCATGCTTTTTCCAACACTGGTATCTTTTCTGTGGATGGCCGTGTTCGGAAGCACAGCCATTAATATTCAACTGACTGGGGTTGCTGATATCGTCTCGGCAGTAGAAATAGACGCCTCCATTGCCTTATTTGCCATGTTGGAAAACCTTCCCATGGCAAATGTGTTGTCGGTCATCGGAATCATTTTGGTGACAGTATTCTTTGTCACATCCTCTGACTCCGGATCACTGGTCGTAGACCACTTGACTTCAGGCGGGAAATTGGATTCACCGGTTCCGCAGCGTATATTCTGGGCATGCATGGAAGGCGTTGTGGCTGCCACGTTGTTGATTGGAGGAGGACTGGTAGCCCTGCAAACAGCGACCGTCATTACGGGACTGCCATTTGCAGTAATTCTTCTGCTGATTATCTATTCCCTTTATGCCGGTTTCAGCCAGGAGTACGATGTGGAGGAATCCGTACGGGAAACACTTAAACAAGTGGAAGAAAAACATATTTTGACGGAAGCTATAACGGAAGCGGTTGTTGATGAAGCATTGGAAGAAAACATTAAAGATCAGTAAGACGGAAAAGCCAGGTTGATACACCCTGGTTTTTTCATGACTTTTTCTGCGACATACACTTGTAGTATAATGTGATTAATAGCGAAATTTATCACGAGGAGCGTGTCATTATGGAGATTTCCAGGCTTAAAGTGCTGACGATTGATCGCCCGGGGATGACCCACGACATTTCCAAGGTTTTTGTGAAAAATAATTTGAATATTACCTGGATGGAAGTCTATACCTATGTGATATATATAAAATTTGAAAAACAAAAACCTCCATTACATCAAAAAATTATCGATGATTTGCTTGCGATTGACGGCGTTAAGGATGTAAGGGAAATAGACTTTATTATGATTGAAGAGAGTCGGCTCGAAGCGAAAACAATTCTAAACAGTATCACCCAGGGAATTATGATTCTAAAAAAAGATGCCACCATTAAGTACGTCAATCAATATGCAGCAAAAAATATTTTTATGAAAGATTATCAGGAACTGATTGACAAGCCGATTGAACAGCTCATTAAGCATGAACAACTGAAAAAACTACAGGATAGAGAAGATGTAGACCAACAGGCCTTGGATGCTCTGGAAGTTACCATTGATGACCGGGAATATATTTTGCATGCGAATCCTATTACCAGTGAAGATGATGTATATGCCGGTATGATGATTACGTTGCAGGATGTCCACAGGATTGGTGAGATTTTTGACAGGAAGCGATTTGATAACCCGATTACATTTCAGGATATTTTTGGATCCAGTCAAGCTATGAATGATGCAATCAGGCAGGCGAAAATGTTTGCAGCTTCGGATTCACCGGTGCTTATTTTGGGAGAGAGTGGAACAGGAAAAGAAATTTTTGCCAGAGCAATTCATAATGAAAGCATGCGCTGTTCAAAAATGTTCGTGGCTTTGAACTGTGCAGCGGTTCCAGATCAGCTTTTGGAAAGCGAACTGTTCGGGTATGAGGAAGGTGCTTTTACTGGAGGTAAGAAAAAAGGAAAAAACGGATTATTGGAAACGGCAAATGGTGGGACGATCTTTTTTGATGAAATAGGGGAAATGTCTCCACACCTTCAGGCGAAACTGCTCAGGGTGTTGCAGGAAAACAAGATTCGAAGACTTGGAAGTACCAAAGAAGTTTCCATCGATGTGCGAGTCCTTTCAGCGACCAATAGAGAGCTCCAAGGCATGCTGTCCTCCGGACAGTTTCGCCTTGACTTGTATTATCGAATTAATGTGTTTACACTCCATATTTCACCCTTAAGAGAAAGAGTGGAAGACATTAAACTATTAGCGAAAAAATTTGTCCATGAGTATGCGATGAAATACCATAAACCTATCAAAAAAATTCATCAGAATGCTATGGAAGCGCTGATCCGATATGATTGGCCGGGAAATGTAAGGGAATTACAGAATGTCATTGAACGTGCTGTGGCAGTAACACATGGAAACACAATTATGCCGGACAGCATCAAGATGGATTTAATGCCAGAGAAAGAAAAAGACCAGGAAATTGAACCATTGAGGGAACGCGTGGAGCAATATGAAAAAGAAGTCATCATAAAGGCGCTTAAAGAGAGTAAAAGCATCCGGGAAGCTTCAAGAAAGCTGAAAGTAACGCATACCCTTTTGCTGAATCGCATGAAAAAATACCAGTTGGAGAACAGGTGACAATCAAGTGCGTTCACTGGAAAGTGTGACAAAATGGTTCGAAATTAAACCGGAAATAGACGTAAAATAAATAATTTGTCAGTACTGGAGTGTTATTGAACCAAAAATGGAACGAATTTAAACCGAAACAAGAAACAGAAAGACGTGCAGCAAAGTTAACAGGCTCAATGGCCGGATTGGTGTATTGGCATGATTATTGCGTTGTTAAAAGAGGTTGAAGAAGGTAGAATGAAGTTAAGGGAGGAATTCATTTGTCAAAATTGGTTTTTGAAATCATGCAGGAAGAAGAATTTGAGCAAATTGTTTATGGGTACGATAAGCATTCCGGATTAAAAGCGTTGATTTCCATTCACAACACTGCTTTAGGCCCTGCCTTTGGAGGCACGCGAATGATGCCTTATGAAAAAGAGGAGGTAGCCCTGGAGGATGTGCTAAAGCTGGGGAAAGCCATGACATGGAAAAATGCTGCCTGCGGCATTGACTTTGGAGGTGGAAAAGCGGTTATTATCGGTGATGCTAAAACGGAAAAAACAGAGGATTTGCTTCGTGCTTTTGGACGCATGGTAGAAGGATTAAATGGTAGATATATCACTGGAGTTGATATTGGAACCGATGAAAACGATATGATTATTGTGCGTAAAGAAACGAAATATAATGTGGCATTGCCTGAATCCTACGGTGGTGGTGGAAGTACATCAGCCGCAACGGCGTATGGATGTTTTGAAGGAATGAAAGCGGCAGCTGGAAAAATTTTTGGGAGTGAAGATCTGAAAGGAAAAAAAGTGGCCATTCAGGGGATTGGGAATATCGGTTCTGTTTTGTCCAAATACCTGGTGGATGCAGGAGCCACTGTGGTGGTTAGCGATGTTAATCAAGATGCAGTTAAGAAACTATGTCAGGAACTTCCGGTTGAGTCTGTGGATGCAGAAGCAATCTATGATCAGGATGTTGACATTTTTTCACCTTGCGCACTGGGCGGAATTCTTAATGACGATACAATACCAAGACTAAAATGCAAGTTGGTGGCAGGATCCGCTAACAATCAGTTAGCTGACGAAGAAAAACACTCCAAAATGTTGAAAGAGTCCAATA
>SLLE01000082.1 GCA_007134225.1 Tindallia sp. | reverse complement strand
CACTATGTGGCATGAATTAGCGTTTCTTTTTTTATGCTATGGAGTGATGGGATGGATCTGGGAAACCACTTATGTTTCCATAGAAAATAAAAAATTTGTTAACCGTGGATTTCTGCGAAGCCCCTTTATACCGATCTATGCTTTCGCAGGGATCACGATGATGCCTACGATCCAATGGTTTATTGGACGTTCGGAAATAGAATCTCCATATTATGTTTCAGTGGTGGCTATTATCGTTGCTTCGGTGATTGCCACATTTTGGGAATACATCGTATCGTATCTTATGGAAAAAGCGTTTGAAACGCGCTGGTGGGATTATTCCGATTTTAAGTTCCATTTGAATGGTCGGGTTGCACTTTTTCCTTCAATTTTATGGGGTGTTTTTGGCATGGCAATTTTCTTTTATTTACAACCTTTATTAATGAATCGCTATGAGCAGATTTTTGGTGCCACAGTGATTCGTTTATTAGTGTTTCTATATGTTCTGCTATTGGCTGATGCTGTCTATACCATTTCAGAACTGATTCAGCATAGAAATATCATCACGCGTTTGCGTGAAATATCAGAACCTCTGGTTAGGCAACTGGCCATTATACAGGAAGGGCATCAGGATATGATGGCAACGATGGTCTACAAAAAGATGGAAGGATTCAAAGACCTGGAGGAATTCATTGATTTTATTCGACGAAAAAAGATCATGTTAAAGAATGAACAGGAAAGGAAATTCGAAGAGTTTTCCGTCATTCTTCAAAAAGCGAAAAAAATCCAGCGTTTTTACAAAAAATACCCGAAGGCCTTAACCAATAAATTGCCCTATGTCTTTTATGTGATTCGAAAGATCAAAGAAAACGGAAATCAACGATCGCCAAAGGAATAGACTTCGAGTACAAGCTGTTTCACATAATTACGAGTTTCTCGATCAACAATTTCGCGAAAAGAACAATATTTATCCACCCAGACTACTAGCATGGAAGCTTTGTATTTTGGCAATTTGTGAAGGGTTAGCGGCCACATGTGTTTTTCAATAATATCTGTTTCTACAGCGTTGATGTCAAAATGATTTTTTGCATTATTAAGCGCAATTTTCGGATGCTTGAAGCCATGCAGCTGAATTCCGGTTTTACTCTCGGGATTGCGGTCGTGCCAGTCATAAAGATAGAAGTCGTGTAACAAGGCTCCACGGGTCATGGAATAAGGATCGACGGAAAGTCGCTTTGCCAGCAGATAGCTGAGAAAAGAGACATGGATTGAATGTTCAAGAATGGAAATGTAGCGATGATGCTCATAAGAATCCAACGTTCTAAAGGTGTCATTAGTAAGTATATCTTTTGTCATTATTCGAAATGTTCGTATGGATGCGGCGTTTTTTTCGATTCTTTTATGCATGACAGATAGTACTCCTTTAATAACGAATTTACGATTTGTGATCCTTTTTATGAGGATAGTATAAGATCAACCAGTATTATTGTCAAACACTGAGGAATGACCGAGAATTCAAATGTTGAATCAGAAAGAAAGGCGGTGGGCCGTTTGGCCATAAACGGAGTAATGATGCAGTATTTTGAATGGCACCTCGAAGATAATGGAAGCCTCTGGAAACAATTGCGGGAAGAGGCCGATCATCTGAAGGAGTTGGGAGTAACGAGTATCTGGATTCCCCCTTGCTATAAAGGCACCGGTACTCATGATGCCGGTTATGGTGCATACGACCTGTACGACCTGGGAGAATTTGATCAGAAAGGAAATGTGAGGACGAAATATGGGACAAAGGAAGAGTTGCTGGAAGCGATACGCACGCTTCAGGAAAAGGAAATTGGTGTTTATGCCGACTTGGTGCTGAACCACAAGGCGGGTGCTGATGAAACCCAGCGGTTTTTGGCGGTGGAAGTGGATGAAAATGAACGGAATAAAGCCCTAACAGAACCATACGAAATCGAGGGATGGACTCGGTTCACTTTTCCTGGGCGGGAAGGTGTCTATTCGGATTTCCAATGGTCCTGGGAGCACTTCAATGGAACGGATTACAATCAGGAAAACGACAAAACCGCCATTTATTTAATTATTGGGGAGAACAAAACGTGGTCGGAAGGTGTCGCCAGAGAATTTGGCAATTATGACTACCTTATGTATGCCAACATCGATTACGGTCATCCGGACGTTCAAGAGGAAGTAAAGAGCTGGCTCCGATGGTTTGTTCGTGAAACCGGGGTCAACGGCATTCGACTGGATGCCATCAAGCACATAAATGACTGGTTTATGCGAGATCTTCTCACAATGGCACGGCAGGAGTTCGGAGAAGATTTTTATACCGTTGGAGAATACTGGGAGCAGGATTTGGAATTGGTGAAAAAGTACCTGCAGGAAGTGGATTGCCAGACGGATCTCTTTGATGTCGGTTTAAACTACCGAATCCATGAAGCCTCCCGAAAGGGCAGCGATTTTGACCTGCGTACTATTTTTGACGGAACCCTGGTTCAGAATCAGCCGGAAAGAGTCGTGACCTTTGTTGATAATCATGACTCTCAGCCAGGACAGTCTCTGGAATCCTATGCGGAACCCTGGTTCAAACCTATGGGATACGCACTGATCCTGTTGCGACAGGAAGGCTACCCCTGCGTTTTCTACGGTGATTACTACGGTATTGGCGGATCGCAACCCATTCCTCCACAAAAGGAAATGCTGGAAAAACTGCTGCATCTTCGAAAGCACCACGCCTATGGCGATCAGGCAGATTATTTCCAGGATGCCAACCGGGTGGGTTGGGTCCGTCTGGGAACGGAGGAACATCCGGCGGGATGTGCTGTGGTGATTTCCAATGGAGAAGAAGGAGCCATCACCATGGAAGTGGGAAGCCTTCATGCCGGAGAAATCTGGTCAGACCGCATGGGCAACCAGGAAGCCTGGGTAACCATTGATGAAGAAGGAAAGGGCGTCTTTCCGGTGCATGGCGGCAGTCTTTCTGTATATGTCCGGGAAGATTAGAAGAAGGCACCAACTAATAAAGTGATCAGCTAGATGGAATATTTTAAAGGAAGGGGATCATCCATGAATATCATCCAAAAAGACCAGGTTCATTTTTCTTTTGATGCTGCAAATGCTCCGGTGGATTATGCAGAAAGCGGAGAGGAAGTGACTTTTTGCACGCAGGACTGTTACTGCGAACAAATTCAAGAAGATGGTTACGATTTTCAGAGCATCGACATGAGGCGAAACAACCCGGTCACAGGACCGCTTTATGTCAAGGGAGCCGAGCCCGGAGATGTGTTGCGGGTGGAAATCAAAAACATTACGATGGCGCCGGAAGGATCTATGACCGCTCGTAGTGGAGCGGGAGTTTATGAAATTGAAGGGAACCATTGCCGGAAATTTTCCATAGAAGATAACCAGGTTCTTTTTGATCAGGACATATGCGTTCCTGTTAAGCCCATGGTTGGTGTTATGGGAACAGCGCCGGAAGGAGATGCCGTATCTGCCCAAAGCCCTGGAGAGCATGGCGGAAATCTGGACATTAAAGACCTTGGAGAGGGAGCCCTGCTTTATTTGCCGGTGAAGGTTTCAGGCGGCTTGCTTTCCATGGGTGATATACATGCTGTGCAGGGAGATGGTGAGACGGTGATTTGTGCGCTGGAAGTGAGCGGTGAAATAAAGGTGAAAGTGGATGTGCTTAAGGATCGAAAAGACATTCCAACACCTTTTATCGTTACGAAAAGCCACTATCTGACAACGGCTTCGGATGAATCCCTGAACAAAAGCTCTGTAGCGGCGGCGCGGAAAATGCATCGTTTTTTGCAGCGGCATTCAGAACTAACGGATGCCCAGAGCGGCATGCTTCTTTCGTTGGCAGGTAATCTTAGAATTAGCCAAGTGGTAAATCCGGAAAAAGGCTGCATTATGGAGTTTCCCATTGGGCTGGCAAAGGAAACATTTGAGAAATAACGCTGATGGATTTACCCTAAATGTTGATTAGATAGTTCTTTTTCTTCAGCTTTTCTTCAATCATATCCAATAGTTTTTCAGAAGAAGCGGTAACCGTATGAAAATGATAATTGTCGGTCAATTGTTTTAAGGGCATTATTTTTCCTTCGGCCAGGTAAGTGACAAAGTCATCTACGTTTTTTCGTGAATTAAGGGACAACGGGGCCCTCAGCTCTCCGTAGATTTCATGAATGATAAAAACATCGACCACTGTTCCGCCGAGGTCTACAATTGTATAAAGTTCATCAGCGATTTGTCCGGTTTCGTGCCGGACTTTAAAAATTCGTTGTGGTAAAGCCTGTTTTTCCAATTTGTAGCCGCGGTGAGTGGAAATAATCGGCTGCCCGGATACTTTCAAAAACGAAATATCCTGAACAATTACCTGACGACTTACATTAAGTTGATCCGCCAAAGCTTTACCGGAAATGGCGTCTCCGGAAGTGCTTAAAATATGAATAATCTTTTTTTGCCGTTGTTCTTTAACCATAAATTTCTTCACCACCTTTCAATCTATCTTTTTAAGGTTTTTCATTGAAAAGTCGAGGATGTTGGAAGAATGGGTCAATGCTCCGCAGGAAACATAATCAACGCCGGTATCGGCAATTTCTTGCAATTGTTCTCGGGTAACATTTCCGGAATATTCGGTTTGTGCTTTTCCGTTGATCTCCTGTACCGCTTTTCTTACGGTATCCAGATCCATGTTATCCAGCATGATGATATCAGCACCTGCCCTGACAGCCTCGCGGACCATGTCCAGATTTTCTGCTTCGATCTCAATTTTTCTGACAAAGGGCGCATGTTCTTTGGTCATGGAAATTGCTTTCGCAATGCTTCCGGCAGCGTCAATGTGATTATCCTTGATTAAAATTCCGTCAGACAGGTTATACCGATGGTTATCACCTCCGCCGACTTTGACGGCATACTTTTCAAAAATACGCATATTCGGAGTGGTTTTTCGCGTGTCCAGCAATCGGGTTTTTGAGCTTGAAAGCAACTGAGTCAACTCTCTGGTGTGGGTGGCAATTCCGCTCATGCGCTGCAAATAATTCAGGGCTGTTCTTTCGCCTGTCAGAAGGGCTCTAAGATCCGCTCTGATGACCGCTACAAGATCTCCCTGACGGACCTCATCTCCTTCATTTGCAAAAGCTTCTACCTGCGTATCACCATCCAGTAATTCGAATACCCTGCTAAAAACATCCAAACCAGCCAGCACTCCACTTTCTTTACAGATTAAAGAGACCTGGCCGGACTGTTTCTCCCGGACGATCGCATTGGTTGTCACATCTTCACTGGAAATATCCTCCTGCAGGGCCTGGATTAAAATCGGATCAATATTTAATCGCATCGTAGTGGCAGAAATCATCCTCTTCATCCTTTCTTCGGATCTTATTCGAAATATTTATCGCAGCTCTTTTTGAAAAAACCAGGCTTTCCAACAGGGAATTACCGGCTAGTCGGTTTAAACCATGCACACGGTTGGAGCTGGTTTCACCGATGGCATACAGCCCCTTTAGGGAAGCCTGCCCTTCCAGATCGACTTGGATACCGCCCATAAGATAATGTTGGGCAGGAGTGACAGGGATTGGCTCCTGCATGAGGTCATATCCATTCTCGAGGCAGTGCCGGTAAATGGCCGGAAATCGTTTAGGGATTGTTTTGGCATCCATGGTTTCCAGGGAAAGAGAGACATAAGGAAGATCATCTTTGATCATCTGTTTCCGGATGGCTTCCGTCAGCAAATCTCTGGGCAACAGCTCATCAACAAAACGTTCTTTTTGTTTATTGAGAAGGATGCCTCCTTCTCCACGGACGGATTCGGAAATTAAAAACCGTCTGCCGGAAGTTGGGGAATAAAAGCTGGTAGGGTGGATTTGTACCAGATGCAAATTTTCCAGTGCGGCACCATTTTTTTCGGCAAGCTTCATACCATCTCCGGTTAAATGGGGGTAATTTGTGCTGTGTGTGTATAAACCGCCGATGCCTCCGGTCGCCAGCACCACATGCTCAGCACGGCAGCTGTATTTTTCGCCTGAAGGACCAGTAATGATGACTCCTTTACAGGATTGATCCGGGCAGACCAAATCCACCACAGGGGTAAACTCCAGGATTTCAATATTTTTCCGCATCCGGGCAGCCTGCAGCAGTTTTCCGGAAATCTCTTTGCCCGTTAAATCTTCATGATGCAAGGTACGGGCCGAGGAATGTCCGCCTTCACGGGTATAGTGCCATTGATCGTTTTCTTTTTCAAATTGAACATTGAAACGAACCAAGTCACTGATGATTTCCGTGGACGAACGAATCATTGTATGAACAGCCTGAGGGCAATTTTTGTAGTGACCGGCCTTCATGGTATCGTTGAAAAAAGAGTGGTAATCCTCCGGATTTTTCAAAACAGAAATACCGCCCTGTGCCAGAAATGAATTGCCCCGATCAGCAGCTTCTTTTGTCAGGATTAAAATGCGGATGTCGTCGGGAAAATTCAGAGAACAAAACAAGCCGGCAATACCAGTGCCAACAATAATAACGTCATATTGTCTGTTCTCAAGGAAATGATTTTTCATAAACTCAGCTCCAGCATTTTTGATAAAGGTTTCAAGGCTTTCATTCGCGCGGATTCTTCAACTTCAACCTGATTCGCCATTGTTTCGAGAGAAAAGATGATTTTTTCCAGATTGATTTTTTTCATATCCTGACAGGGCAGCGCTGAAGGTACTTGATAGAAAAGTTTATCCGGATTGTTCTTCTTCAGTGGATGCAAAACGCCTGGTTCGCTGCAAATAATAAATTCTTTTTCATCACTCTGGGAAGCATACTTGATTAAACTGGAAGTGCTTCCAATATAATCCGCCAAATCAAGAATATTTTTGGGGCACTCCGGATGAGCGAGTGTGATAGCTTGGGGATTCTGTCGCTTTGTTCCTTCCAGAGCTTCCCGGGTAATGGACGTATGAACATAGCAGAATCCATCTCCGTAAATAAAGGTTTTTTCCGGAATCAAGCCGGCAATATAACGACCTAAGTGCTGATCCGGGATGAAGTAAATAAATTGCTGAGGAAGTTGTCGGATGATTTTTAACGCATTAGAGGATGTCACACAAACATCTGCATGTGCTTTCAGAGCAGCGGTTGAGTTAATGTAGCAGACGGTGGCAAGATCCGGATAAGTGGATTGGACGTTCTGAATTTCCTCAACCGTTCCCATACGAGCCATGGGGCAGTCTGCTGTTTTGTCGGGCAACAGAACTGTTTTTTCAGGGCTAAGTATTTTGGCACTTTCACCCATAAAAGAAACACCGCAAAATAGAATCGTTTGTTGAGGCAGATCAACAGCCAAGCGGCTCAGATAAAAAGAGTCACCTACATAATCGGCAATTTCCTGGACAGCACCATCGACATAATAATGTGCGAGAATAACAGCCTGCCTTTCTTTTTTCAAGTGATTAATCTGAGAAACAAGATTTTCGATGAGAGTAACCTCCTGTCATCAATATTTATTGAAGATGAAAAAAGTATAACACAAAACATTACAGGTGACAAGACAGTCAATCTTTATAATAAACTGCAGAATGTTTTTGTTTCGAAATTCCTTCTACTGAAGAAAGAGGTAGCCTTTAAAGGAACGATGATGGTTGAGAAGAATCAGGTTATAGGCAACTTGCAAGATTACCCATTTTTTTTAATGATTGGTTGAAGTATAAAAACAAAGCATATACAATAGTGCTATGAAACAAGAATATTGAAGAACCAAAACAACCGTATCTCTCATCAACTGTGGGAAGGGTACTGGCATACCCTTCGCTTGGGAGCTGTCCAAAGGAGAAATGGATTGAGGACGGTTAGCTACCCAAGAATCCCACGCATTCATGCGTTGGGAGTGTCAATACGTAATAATTACTGTTACATTGTTTGGTTGGATGTAATCCTTATAAAAATGCGGCTTGATTTATTTATTGAATTGCTGCGGAAAAGAGGTGCTTAAAATGACAGTTCAGTTTCGGAATCTGGTGTTTGAAGGAGGTGGCGTTAAAGGAATGGGCTATATTGGCGCCATGCAGGTGATGTCCCAGCGCGGTTTTCTGGATTACATCGACAGAGTGGGTGGAGCCAGTGCCGGTGCCATCAATGCGTTAATTTTCTCACTGGGATATGATATCCCGACACAAAGAGACATTCTAAGCTCAACGGATTTTAAAGAATTCATGGATAATTCTTTCGGTTATATTCGTGATTTCAGGCGTTTATGGTTTGAATTTGGCTGGCATAAGGGCGACTTTTTTTCTGAATGGGCAGGGGAATTGATAAAAGAAAAGCTGGGAAACAATCAGGCAACTTTTAATGATCTTAAGAATGCTGGATGCCCAGACTTATATGTGATTGGAACGAATTTATCTACCGGCTACTCTGAGGTCTTTTCCTGGGAACGGGTGCCGGATATGCCTCTGGTGACAGCCCTTCGAATTAGTATGTCAATCCCTTTATTCTTTCGCGCCAAACGTTTTGGAGAAAGAAAAGATGTATATGTGGATGGCGGAGTTATGATGAATTATCCTGTAAAGTTGTTTGACCGGCAAAAATATATTAATATGGAAATGGAGAAAGAAGCAGCCCGGTCTGTCGAGTATTATAATCGAGAAAATGCCCGGTTTCTCATGGAGCGGCCCCAAAGCAGTCCTTATGTTTACAATCGTCAAACGCTTGGAATGCGACTGGACACGGCTCAAGAAATTGGACTGTTTCGATATGAGGAGCCGGTGGAAGGAAGAGAAATTAAAACATTTCCCACTTATGCACGTTCACTGATATCGGCTCTAATGCAGGTGCAGGAAAATAAACATTTGCATAGTGATGATTGGCAGCGTACGTTGTATATCAATACGCTTGATGTTAAAACAACTGATTTCGATCTGAGTGATAAAAAGAAAATGGATTTAATCGATCAGGGTATTAACGGGGCAGAAAATTATTTTAAGTGGTTTGAAGATGCCAGAGAGAAACCTGTGAATCGAATCAACTACTAGAGGGCAGCAGTTTTTTAGTTTTAGGGGATACAAAAATGAGAAAGTGTACCTACCGTCAATAAAGGGTATTAATGTAGACATTGATTCAGTCATCGGACTGGGGTGAGCATTTGATTAATAAAAGGAATAAATAAAAACAAGGAGGAGACTTATGGAACTGAAAGAAGCCATTAAACTTAGACGAAGTGCACGCACTTTCGAATCCAAACCTGTTGAACGAGAAAAGGTGGAAGAAATGCTGAGAGCAGCCATGCAGGCTCCATCGGCCCATAATCAGCAGCCTTGGGAGTTTCTGGTTGTGGAAAACCCGGACAAGTTGAAAGAGTTGTCGGAGTTACACAAGTATACAGCTCCTCTGGCCGGCGCTCCTGTGGGCATTGTGGTGCTGATGAACCGAAAACGGCTGAAGGTGGAAGCCTTTTGGCAACAGGATATATCAGCAGCTGTACAGAACATGATGCTACAGGCGGTGGACTTGGGATTGGGCACTCTTTGGATGGGTGTAGCTCCGAAAGAGGAATACATGGGCAAAGCCAAAGAAATGTGCCAGCTGCCGGAAGATGTGGAAGTCTTTGGATTGTTTGCTGTGGGCTATTCTGACAAAAATCGGGTCAAGGATCGCTTCGATGCTTCAAGAATACACTGGGGATCCTATTCATAACAGGATTCTTAACTTGGGATAAGCTTTAGGATGAGTTTTTTTGTTCGGGTTGAGAAGGTTTTGAGGCGCAATACAATGAAAAATAGATGGACGATTCCAATGGCGCCGCTGGACCAGTCTTATCAGAACTCAAGTATTTCTATT
Organism: Tindallia sp.; assembly: GCA_007134225.1. Taxonomy (GTDB): domain Bacteria; phylum Bacillota; class Clostridia; order Peptostreptococcales; family Tindalliaceae; genus Tindallia. Next base: position 1,846 of record SLLE01000082.1, on the reverse strand, counting down.
GGGAGGAATCTATTCATGCATATACACCATATGACAAGGAAAGAACGGGAAATCAAAGACCCTCAGATCCAAAATAACATTCTGAAAAACGGCAAATTCACAACTATTGGACTTTGCAGAGACAAGGAGCCTTATGTGGTGACCCTCAGTTACGGCTATGATGAATTGCAACACGCGCTCTATTTTCATGCCGCCAACAAAGGTCTGAAACTCGACTTCATTCAGGAGAACCAAGCTGTTTGTGGTACCATCATCGAAGACCTGGGCTATTTGAAGGATGAGTGTGCCCATGCTTACCGCTCGCTGGTGTACAGGGGGAAAATATCCATTGTGAAGGATTTGCAGGAAAAGAAAGAGGGCATGGAAGTTCTTTTTCATCACCTGGAAGAAGACCCGGATCCCATTCGGGACCGTACATTAAAAAATGATGCGGCCTATAATCGTGTGACAATGATAAAGATAGAAATAGACCACATATCAGGAAAAGAAGGGTACGATTAAGCGAATAGATGACGAGTAGGTGACGAGTAGGACGGAGGCGACTCGTCCTTTTCGTGTATAAAAATTTAGAAAATTCGAAAAAATTTATTGTAAATTGGTTTAATACGTGGTATAATTCTTAAATTATAGCTTAAAATTTTTATCCATCACATCACTATTCTCTTGGAGGTAAAACATTGAAAAATCATTTAACATCTAAACTGAAAAATCGCATCATTCCGAAAGGTCTTCTGGTGGCCATCGGAGGCAAAGAAGATAAAAAACACGAACTGCAAATTCTTTCCACTATCCTATCGCTGGTTAAAAAGCAAAAGAAAAACATTGAAATCATTACAACTGCCAGCCAACACCCCGAAGAAGCTGGCAGGGAATATTACAATGTTTTTGCTAAAGACAGCGATCATACGGTAGGAATCATGAATGTATCAACGCGCGAAAAGGCTACGGACGTCAGCCTTCTGAAACGAATCACTGCAGCGGACGTCATTTTTTTTACCGGAGGGGATCAATTGCGGATCACCAGTGTGCTTGGTGGGTCTCCTATTGAGAAAGAAATCTTCCGGAAGTATGAAGAGGAATTTTGCATTATTTCCGGAACCAGTGCCGGCGCCAGCGCCATGTCTAAAACCATGATTTGTGGCGGTGACAGCAGCGAAGCGTTGCGCAAAGGGACCATAAATATTTCGGCTGGTATGGGATTGATCGACAATGTAATCATCGATACTCATTTTGTAGAACGAGGGCGGTTTAGTCGCTTGATGGAGATTGTCAGTATGAATCCAAGCAATACAGGAATTGGTCTCGGAGAAGATGCCGGTATTATCATCGAGGATGGTTGTATTCTAAAGGCCATTGGAAGCGGCATCACCGTCATCCTGGACGGCCAGTATCTTCACTATACTAATGTTGCCAACATTAGATCTGATGAAGCCATCGCCATTGAAAATTTGGTGATTCACACCATTGTTAACGGTTACGGATATGATCTGTGTGAAAAAAAGTATCTTAAACCCGATGATTTCGAAAAAGATGAAGTTAGCTGAAAGTGAGGCAAAATAATGAAAATAATTGAAATCAGAGCCATAAGAGGACCAAATTACTATAGCAGGCATCCGGTGATTTTCATGCAGCTGGATCTTGGAGAACTTGAAGAAAAACCGACGGACATGGTTCCTGGCTTCAAAGATAATATGGCGAAGATGATGCCCAGCATGCAGGAACACAAGTGTTCTCCCGGTGTGGTTGGCGGATTTTTTGAACGACTGGTCAGAGGTACCTGGGCCGGCCATGTGGTGGAACATATAGCCTTAGAACTGCAATGCCTTGCAGGTCACGAAGTCGCTTT
>SLLE01000182.1 GCA_007134225.1 Tindallia sp. | reverse complement strand
TTCTGGATATCTCCAAAATCATGGCTGCTTCCAAAAGCCTGATGTCTGAAGAACTGACAGGAGAATCGGGATTGACCGTAGGCGGAGCCATTACTGAGATCATCGATGAAGTCTCCGGGGTTATAACAGCCGCTCCCTTTGGCTGCATGCAAAACCGGATTGCCGAGGCTATTTTAAACAACAAGTTGTATGATGAAAAAAAACGCCAGGCCACCGATCAATATACCAAAGCTATACTGGATAAATTCTCAACACTGCCATTATTGCATATAGAAAGTGACGGCGGCGCCTTTCCCCAGGCAGTAAACGCGCGCATTGATGCGTTTTACCTGCAGGTAAAACGCATCAACGAGGAAATTAAGGCCTTAAAGGACAAATAGAACAAGCATAAACAGGATTGAGTCAAACAGGAATTAGTTTTAAGGAGAAATAGAGTGTATTTTAGGTGGAGACATCGATATACAAATCCATATTGAATTCCGGCTTTAAAAATTCGTCGGCATCATCAATGGATACACGAATGGGTACAACGGTTTCGCTATTGCGGAGGGTAGCCGTTCCGGCAATAAAGGTTACCCTTCCGTGATAGGTCCTGCTTCGGTCTGCCACGGGAATGAAGGTTACCGTAGTGCCTATATGGACATCCCGAATGAATTCTTCCAGTACATCTGCTTCTACTTCCAAATGGTCCAACCGGAGCAGTTTTCCAATTCGCTCACCGGCCTCGATTCCATCGCCGGCTGTTTTGCTGATATCGGTGACAACAGCTTTTTCAAAAGAATTGATGAGTTCATTATTATTCAAATCAGACATATCCATCTGGTTCAGAAGCCGCTGCTTTCGTGCTTCCAGTTCACGGATCCGTTCCCGGTAGACGTTTAGCTGATAAGCATCTTCCTTAAGCTCCATGGCTGTCACCAAATCCTGTACCTGCTTTTGCTGTTCTTCCACTCTTTTTTCCACTTCTTCCAAGGTTTCCATTGGGATGGCTCCGGCACGATGGAGGGTTTGATGACGCTCTTTTTCTTTCAAAGCCTGTTCCAGTCGCGTTTCTTCATACTCTAAATCCTGATTTAATCGGATTGTTTCCTGACTAAGACTCCTGCTGCTGGCTTCCATTTCAGCTCTGATGACAGCCATCTCTCCCTCTATCTCTGATGTGCGCTGCCGATGATCCGAAAAATCCAGTTCCATCAGCACCTGACCTGCTGAAACTTCCTGTCCCTCCTGCACCAGAATTTTTTTGATTCTGGCAGGAATTTTCAGGCTTAGACTGACGGCTTCCGGGGCTGTTACCTTTCCAAAAGCTTCGATTTGCCGGGAGGTTTCCGCCGTCAAATCCACCTGTTCCGGTCCTTCCAGCTGCTGATTTTCGTTGGAACATCCCGATAAGACCGGTATCATAAGCATGATTAATCCAACCGCTATTATCTTCATCCATTCTGCTTTATTATTCATGATCTTCACCTTCATTCCACACCTTTCCATCCCGCACCTTAATAATTCGGTTTCCATATTGAGCCGTTTCGTGAGAGTGGCTGACCTGCACCACCGTCTTTCCCTTTTCCTGATTGACCCGTTTCAGCAACTGCATGACTTCTTCCGTTGCGCGGCTGTCCAGATTCCCGGTAGGTTCATCCGCCAGAATGATATCCGGTTCATTGATCAGTGCCCGGGCAATGGCCACCCGTTGCTGCTGACCGCCGGAAAGTTCTCTGGGGGTATGCTTTTGCCGATCCTCCAGTTCAACAGTTTTGATAATATCCTTTAGTGCTTCCCGATAGTGCCTTGGCTTTTTCCCGTCCAGCAGCACCGGCAACATAATATTGTCTTCCACTGACAGGTTAGGAACCAAATTGTAAAACTGAAAAACAAATCCAACCTGCCTTCTTCGCATGATACTTTGTTCTTTGTCTGTCATTTCGGAGAGCTCTGTTTCACCCAGGTATATTTTTCCTGCCGTTGGCTGGTCCAGTCCGCCCATCAGGTAAAGGAGCGTGCTTTTTCCGGATCCGGAGGGTCCCATAATGGTGACAAATTCTCCCTGTTCGATATTTACATTGATTTCTTTCAGCACCTCCACCGGCACTTTCCCCAAATGGTAGGTCTTGCATAGATTTTCTGTTTTGATGGCTGCTGGCATCTTCTTACTCCTTCCCTCGTTTTCATTATTCATATTTAATGGCATCCACCACATTCAGTTTGGATCCTCTAAGTGCCGGACTTAATGAAGCCGTCAGTGCAATAACCATTCCGCCGGCCAGTGCAACAAAAAAATAATTTATGGCAAAATGAATATTGAAGGGGATCCCGCCGGCTTCCAGGATATAAGGGATACCTGTCAAAATGGCGATGCCTCCTAAAATGCCGGTAAACCCGGCGATACAGCCACCGGTAAGTGCTTCTGCCATGATCAGGGCACCAGATTGAAATTTGCTCATTCCAACAGATTTCATCACAGCAAGGGATCTTTTTCGCTGAATAAAGCTGATAATGTAGTTATTAAAAACGCCAAAAATTCCGATGACCATTGCCAGTACAGAAAAAGCTTTTAGAATGGTAAAGAGCTGATTGTTGAATTCGTCATTCATAGCTTCCAGATGCTGAATCGTTTCACCCCAAACTCCCCGCTGCCGAAACCGGGACCGGATATCCGCCAGCACTGCATCCGGATCCGCCGTTTCGTCAACGCGTACATAAAACCGCTCCGGAAAAGCTTCCTGCAGGTCCAGTCGGTAATAGCGCTCATCAATCATGGCATTGCTTCCATTCATCATCAGAGAGTCATAAAATCCAATCACTTCATAGGTCTGGAGACCGGAGGGCAGGTCCATGGTAATTCTGTCTCCCACTTCAAGCTGCAGGATGTGCCGCATCATATGGGCTGTCATAATATAGCGACCCTGGGAGAGTTTTTCCAATAATTCCTGTGCATCTCCATCGGGACGGAAGGCCATGTATTCTTCATAGGAAGCTGCATTGATTCCCTGAAGATGCTGTAATGTATAGTTTGGGTCCGTTACGTTTACCGGTGTCCGATACTCCCGGGCGGCATAGGTTCCATTTACTCCTGGTATCGCCCTGAGGGACTGCTCCACACTTCGATCCGCCTGGTATACACTAACCATAATATCGAATTTCCAGTCCCGGTAGGCGTTTAGCACTTCGATGCCTACACTGTAGCTTATGGTATTAATCATTAGCAGTACGGAAATGCCAATGGTCAGCAGTGTAATATTATTAAGAACATTGGTATTATCCTTTACGTTTTTTGCAGCCAATAAGCCCAGATTTCCAAACAGTAGTCTTAATAACCCTTCAAAAAGTTTTAGAAAAACCCGGGTAATCAGTGGCACAGCAAATATGACCGCCGACATGGTCATAAAGACACCCAAAACGCTTAAAGGCAGTGCCCATTCGTGCGGAGAAACTCTGGGAAGCAACCATCCCAGTGTTCCCAATACCAGAGCCGCCGGTGTTTTCCAGCTTTTCTTTCGGGAGGAGCCTTCCGCCAGGTTTAAAACCAGCTCTTTTATGGGGATTTTTGATACCCGTCTGATGGGAATCCAGGAGCTGATTAGGGATACTGCCACCGCCAGCAAAAAAGCCCCTGCCATCTGAAAAAGTCCAAACTCAATGCGAAAATCCATCTGCCCGCTCCAGGGGTCTGCTGCCAGAATGGAGGCAATCAGATACAGGACGCCAATGCCTGCCACATTGCCAAGCACTCCTCCTAACAGTCCATAGGCAAGACTTTCTCCCATCAAAACCCAATCTGTCATCCGGCGAGTGGCGCCTATGCTCCGAAAAGTTCCAATGACCGGAAGTCGCTCCGCTGTAATCACCTTAAAGGTGGAATAGATGATAAAAACACTAATCATCAATACCATACTGGTCATCAGATATAGTGGCATCACAATAACACCCAGCATGGCGGACAGGTCTGCCTGGGTGAAGGGAGGCTCCACTTCGTAGCGTCGGTAGATCTGTTGAAGAGCCTGCTGAACCTCGGCTTCTCCCGCACCGGGTTCCAGCACCACATAAGCACGACTGACCTGCCCGTGAAGTCCCTGATAGGAAGCTGCCGTTTCCCGGGGAATGACAGCCGTTCGCTGTTCCGATTGGGGCGAATCCCGAAAGAGTCCGGTAGGATAGGCAATTCCAAATACAGAAAAGCGACGTGAAGCCCCGTTTATTTCAATGTTAATGGAATCTCCGGTCTGATATCCATGTTCTTTTGCAAAAATTTGACTCAGAATGATCCAGTTGCCGGTAAATTCCTGACCTACTCCCACCTGACTGAATAAAACCGGATTCAGTTCCTGAAGCTCGTCCAGGTGAAACCCCCTTAAATGAAGCTGCCGGCTTTCAAACTGTCCGGCTCTGCCAATAGAATCAGAAAGCCGGTAGGAAGCCCCCATGGAGATTTCACCGGCAATCAATTTTACCCCTTGCACTTCATCATGGGAAAGACGAAAGGTCGAGGAAGGAGAACGTTCATTGGCCCGGATGATCAAGTCTGCTTTCCCCGTATCCATCCGAAGCTGATCTTCATACATGCCTGTCAGGGTGCCGGAAATTCCGCTGGAGGCAAAAAAGAGCGCCGCCGAGCAAGTGACGGAGATCACGATGAGGAAAGTCCGAAATTTCTTTTCCACTATGTTTTTCAAAATATACTTAACAATAATGCCCATGTTTCATCGCCTTCTCTGACGTTTTTTTATATCCTTTTCCTGTATTATTTACGTGCGAACTTGATATTTGTTTCATCCTTTTTCTGATTTATTCTTTTGTCACTATATCAACATTGATTCCTTGATCTTAAGATCTCCGAGACCTCAAGAGCTTATTTAGAATGATTCTCATTATATTAATCCACTTTTTTTGAATTTGTATAGATTATTTCTTGTTCTGCCTAAAGGGTTCTTGGTATACTAAAGTCGTTCTTAAAGAAGTAATGCCTGTTTTTATCAAATCCTTAAAGGAAAGGAGGCAATTTCATGGCTTATGTAATCAATGATTCCTGTATTTCTTGTGGGGCATGTGAGCCGGAGTGCCCAGTAGACTGCATTTCCGCTGGCGACGATATTTATGTAATCGAAGCTGAGTCCTGCATCGACTGTGGTGCTTGTGCCAACGTTTGTCCGGTAGATGCCATCAGTCCAGAATAAGTTTTACCAGAGAGCCCCAGTAAAATGGGGCTCTTTTTTATAACGCGTTGACTCACTGATATTATAGGGAATACGTTCGATAAAATAACCTGACTAAAGTATGGTTTTTGACAAATTCAGGTTTGTTTTTTCCTTCTCATGAATCTGCTGCCAGCCGTAACAGATGATCACCACCACTACTGCCAGCATGTCCGTTGCCACCAGAGCCATCCAGATGCCGGTTGCCCCCAACCATAAAGGGAGCAGCAGCAAGCCGGCGACAGGAAGCAGCAATCCTTTAGAAATGGCTATGGCCAAAGATTTGGAAGCATGCTCCAGTGCGGTAAAATAAATAGATCCCAGTACGGCTGTTGGCATAAACCACATCGTCCATCGCAAGTATCCGGCTGCTTCCAGGGTCAGAGCTGCTGCCTCCGGCTGCCCCGGCAAAAACAATTCTGCAATGGGTTCCATCTGCCAGGACATCAGGATGAATAGAGTTCCTCCCACCGCCGTTCCGATCAGTAAAGTGCGCCACAGGGTCCCTTGAACACGTTTTGAGAGTCCGGCACCATGATTATAGCTAAAAATGGGTTGTATGCCATTCCCAATACCGGTAATGATCATCACACCTACCACCATCACATATTGAACCAAAGTAAAAGCCGCCACACCCAGTCCACCAATATGCGTTAAGATGCTCCGGTTAATGAGAAAAGTCACCACTCCCATCGCCAAACTGTTAAAAAGTTCTGAAGCCCCGTTTATAACAATGGTTTTCCCTGTTCGAATGTTAGTATCCGGCTTCGCAAAGCATAATCCCTCGTCTTTCCGAAAAGTCTTCCCGACAAAGTAAATCATAAAAACAATGGCTCCAAGGCTTTGAGAAATACCCGTAGCCATCCCGGCCCCTCTGATTCCGAAATCCAATACATATAAAAAGAGGTAGTCCAAACCAATATTCAGCACCGCGGCAACCGCCATGACACCACTGGCCAGGTTAGGTTGACCATCGTTTCGAACGGATTGCTCAAGAATAAAGATGGCAATCATAAAAGCAAAAAAAGGTGACATTCCACTTAGGTATTGGCTTGCCTGTACCCCCAGCTCTCCGGACGTACCAAGAAAGCTCAGGATGTTTGGCATTAAAAGAACTGATGAAATGCTACCCACAACTCCCAGCCCAAGGCCCAGGATCAGTATGAGCCCCAATACCCGGGATGCCCGATAAGAGTTTCCTTCACCCAATAGTATTGCAATGCGGGCATTGCCACCAACACCAAGCATTACGGCCAGCCCCACCAGCAGCGCTATGACTGGGTATAATAAGTTTACCGATGCCAGTGCTTCCGGTCCCAGTCGTCTTCCCACCATCATGCCATCAATTATTTGATACAATGCCATAAACAGCATCGACACCACCGCTGGAGCCGCATTTTTCCCAATCAGCTTTCCCAGTGGTTCTGTTAAAAACGATTCTCTGTTCATCCTTTCCCACTCCTTACGATTCCCTTGATTCCTTCATGACACGCTTTATAATTACCGCCATGGCATCACCGGTTTTCTCTAATTCTCTTCTGCTTTCTGGTGACAAGCGGCTCAAATAGTCCTGAAAAGACTGAATCAAATAGTCATTGGCTTTTCCCAGAATTTCTTCTCCGTGACTGCTTAATTTCAGTAGCACTCTCCGTCTGTCTTCCGGATCCGTGACCCGTTCCACCAAGTCCTGTTCCACCAGTGAGTTAATCATAATGGATAAACTGGAGGACGATACCATCAGGTTCCTGGCCAAATCCTTTAAGCTGGTATTAGGCTGCAGTTCCAGTTCGTACAGCACCATAAACCGCTCTTCGCTGACACCAAATTCATCTGTCACAGATGGCAGCCACTCCAACAATGTTTTTCTTGAAAATAACGTTAAAAGATTTAGTAACTCCATCATTTTTTCCGCTTCCATCTTCAGGTGCGTCTGTCCATTTTCCTGTAGAGACATTTTACTTCTCCTCTCAATTAATTTTATTTTAAAACTATTAAACAATCAAATTAATTTTCAGTCAATCTTTTTTTGTCTTTTTTATGCGCAAAAAAACTGCTCCTTAGGAACAGCTTTGAAAAAATAATGATTTTAGTTTAGCCAGTTGGCTTTCATGCGATGAATGCTGATTCCAAAGAGCGCAAAAGAAAAGATAAGCAGCAGCCCAAAGCTTAGAAAAATAGGTAAAGTACCTCCTGTCACTTTCAGTAAACCAATGAGCATATTGATGGTGGTGGTTTTACCGGCTCCATTAGGACCCAGAAATCCAAAGATTTCACCAGCACTGACAGAAAAATCGATGCCTTTCACTGCTTCCTTTTTACCAAAATTTTTTACCAGTCCTCTTACCTTGATTGCTTCCATTACTGTTCACCCTTTTTATTTTTTTCCTCATCCTGAAGCTTGTTTTCATGGCAATCCCCTTCTTTCTGGCAAGAATGAACCAGCCTGTCTCCCGGGAATTTACGACGGGAAATGGCCTCCAGCTCCTCTGAGATTCCTCGTATTTGCTCCTTTTGTACCTCATAATGCGTAAAGTAGCCTCTCTTTTCTCCTTTGACAATGCCATTTTGCCGCAAAATTTTCATGTGCTGTGAAACGGCAGCTTTCGAAATGCCCAGTTTTTTCGATAAGGCTCCGACACAATAATCTTTTTCCAGTAACAGCACGACCATTTTTAAGCGATTTTCATCTGCCAGGGCGCGCAGGCGATTCAACAATTTTTCCACACCAAAACCTCCGTCTGTGTCAAAAGCGCCCGATCTTTCAGGCGCTTATGAACTCTTATTATTTCTCTTGTTCTTCTTTTGTTTCATCTTGTTTAGATTCATGCCCGTGACAGATTTCTTTCTGCTTTTCGCTGCATTCACCTGGGTTTTTACCCTTTAATCTTTCCGGATGTTCGCATTTCGCTTCACTCATCAATAATCCCTCCCATTTTTAAAAACTATCTATTTAAGCATCTACTTAAATAGAATAGCATGAGCTAAATTAATTGTCAATTTTTATTCCATTTAAAGTATTATTGAATTTTTTCCGCACACCAAAAAACCCTGAGCAATTTTTATTATTGCTCAGGGCTTTTAGTGTTTGTTATCGGGCTGTGTTCCTGTTATTGCTCTAATTCCAATAGGAATCGAATATTGTCAAGAATTCCTCCTAAACCGTGTTCCCGAACCCTTCCGATTAGATTGTTTTCCATGACATATTCGGAAAGGGTAATTTCCGCCAGGGCCCGTTCGTAGCCTTTTCTCGCTTCTTCCAGAGGAGCCGGCTCGCCAGTTTCCAAATACCATGCGCGGCTGTTGTCGTAGAGGCCCTCTGGTGACATAATAAATATTTTTTCATTGTCAATAAAGGATCCTGCTGAGACGTGCACCTGCTTTGCTACAAATCCTCCCTTGATGTTTAACAGATCCTGCCCCAACACCGCACCAGGATCCAATGGATCTCCCACCAGGTTTGCAATAGTGGGGAAGAAATCAATCTGTCCGCCGGCAATGGTTATCTCTTCATTTATCTCGCTTCCTGGCACATGAATTATTAACGGAACCCGGAACATTTCATCTTCTTCATAAGGTTTTCTTATAAAACGACTGACCAGTTCCTCAATTTCCACGTTTCTCATGTCAACGCCCTGATGATCTCCATAAATAATGATCGCCGAATTCTCATAAAACCCTTCTTCCTTCAATACATCAAGAAAATAGCCAATTTGTTGGTCCATATAATGAACCGATTGCAAATAGTGGCCCAGGTAGGTGTCATCATATTCCGCAGGCATATCAAGCCACTGATACTGTTCCGGCAGGATAAAGGGATGATGGCAGGAAACCGTGATGTAAAACCCATAAAAGGGTTCCGGTGTTTCATGGAGCCAGGGAATTGATTGTTTGAATAGCTCATAATCACTAAGGCCCAATCCGATAATTTCATTCATCTCATATTCTTCCGCACTGAAAAATCGATCAATCCCCTGATCCGGGTATGCGTCTCTCCGACCCCAAAAGTCCGGGTCGTTACCGTGAAAAGCCATGGTTGAGTAACCTTGTTTTTTAAGATGCATCGGCAGCGTGTAGAAGTCATTTCCTTCATAAGCTTGATAGCTGTAGGTGGTAGTCGATGGATAGAAACCGTTGTGTACAACAAATTCTGAATCGGATGTGTTTCCCCAGCCCACCTGTTCATAAAAATTGGAAAAATATAGGGTTTCTTTATTGATTAATTCGTTTAGCGCCGGAGTGATGTCCTGACCTGCCAGTCGATGTTCCATAGGAAATGTCTGCAGGGATTCTGCCAGAATGACAATAATATTTCTTCCTTCCAGTAATCCTTCATAGCGACGATCTGCCTCCTCTTCTTCAATGGCCATCACGGCTTCTTCTGCCTGATCCGGGTCTACAGCGGGAGCTGGCTGCGAAAAGCGAAAAAAATCATAAATATGGTAATTGATCATCCCCAGATTCGCCGGCCGCAGATTTCCTTCAGTGCTGTGCGCAACCAGCTGGGTAGCTCCGACAATGCTGATGGATAATATAATAAATGCCAGTGCAAACGCACCATTTCTATAGGCTTTTGTTTCATAAATTTCAGAACTTGGCTTCTTTCTTTTATGGATCCAGATTCGCAAAAGAATGGTGTCGACAAAATATAGAAAATAAAGAGGCCTTAGTAACGCAAAAATGCTTTCAGAGACGCCTCCCAGTTGACCAACCTGGAAAACAATGCCTGCTGGAACCAGCGTAAAGTAATGACTAAAATAGATGGTGTTGACAAAAATCAGCCCGGTAAGGAGCAAATGAAAGCCCCAAAAAACACTTAGATACCTTCTGGGGAACAAGTACAATAACAGCGAATAGATCGCCGCCAGCGTCGCAAAGTTCATTAATGCCGCATGAACAAAAAACTGCCGCACCCCCATCACCCAGTGTAAAACCATCATTTTTGCCAGTATGGTCACAACAAAAACCATCATGATGCCAATGACTTGGGAATCCGGCTTTATCAACCTCTTGCCCCAATCCATCCTAACCCTCCTCCAACATACTGCTGCTATTTCGGAGATTAGAAAAAACTCCGTTGATTATCTCATATTCACTTCCCTTGGTCAACCTGACATATCAACTGCCTCATTTGTATTGTTAGGTATATAAACAGGATGCTTTATGTTACTTAATGATACCCTGAATTAATTGAAGTTCACCATTTATTTTGACTGAGAAATGGTAATCCATTTGAGGTATAATGGAGTGGAAAGAGATCTTATCCAAGAATTCTGAAATGGAGGAAGTAAAGATGAAACGTGTCAGTGCTTTTCAGGTGATTGGGCCTGTCATGATTGGTCCTTCCAGCTCTCATACAGCCGGTGCGTTGCGAATCGCCCAAATCGCTGCCCGTATTTTAAAGGAAGCTCCAAGAGAAGTTGTTTTTTATCTTTACGGCTCGTTCGCCGAAACCTACCGGGGACATGGAACCGATCGTGCCTTGCTGGCCGGAATGATGGGTTATGATACGGATCATCCGGATATTCGGGATGCCTACCAAATTGCTCATCAGCGGCAGATAGCATTCGATTTCCATCCGGCTAAGCTCATCGAAGGAATGCATCCGAATACAGTCGCTCTGGAAGTGACTGGAATCTCAGACAAGAAACTATCCCTCACGGGTGCTTCCATCGGAGGTGGAGAAGTAATAATCCATGCCATAAACGGGATTCAGGTTTCCTTTACAGGTGAATACCCCACTCTGATTGTCCAGCAACAGGATCGGCCAGGTGTGGCCGCCCATATCACCAGTGTTCTGGCAAAAGCCGGTGTCAATATCGGCACCATCCGAATGTATCGAGAGCAACGCGGAAATCGCGCCTTTACCATCCTGGAAACGGATGAAGCATTGAGCCCGAGTCATGTGAAAGAAATATTGGACAATCAGAATATCAATGATGTTTTTATCATCGATTTATAGTTTGGAAAACGTTCAGGCATACGAAAGGACTGAGTATATGTTTGGTAACGGAAAGGAATTGTTAGCATTTTGCGAAGAAAATAAGATGTCAATTTCCCAGGCAATGATTCAGCGAGAATGCGATCTTTTCGAGACCCCTGAAGCGGAAGCACGCCAGCATATGTTTCAGCAATGGCAAGTGATGGAATCCTCTGTCGCTGACGCTCTCAGCCAGGACCTCACATCAATGGGTGGTCTTATTGGTGGCGAGGCGAAAAAACTGATGAAACGACAACGAGCTGGAGTCTCCGTTTGTGGCGATATCACTGCTAAAGCAGTAGCATATGCGATGGGCGTCTTGGAAGTCAACGCATCCATGGGTGTGATTGTTGCGGCTCCCACCGCTGGTTCTTCCGGAATCCTCCCCGGAACACTTAAAGCATTGCAGGAAAAGCATAACTGGGATGATGAACAGATGACAAGTGCCCTCTTTTGCGCTGCAGCCGTCGGACTTATCATTTCCGAGAAAGCCACCGTGG
>SLLE01000069.1 GCA_007134225.1 Tindallia sp. | reverse complement strand
CGGGCCTTGGGCAGCAGGGCGATCGAATGGAAGCGGCAGTCACGGCCGCACGGATCGCGGCCAGCGAGGGCAAGGGAGCAGTCTTTGCACCTCTGGCCATGGGCGGGGCAGGGGGGCTGCGTACCGGCGGCTCACCCGCTGACCGTTTGGCGCGATGGCTTGACGGGATGGAGACCGCCTGCCTGACCGGAATGCGGCACCTTGATGATATTGAGGCTTGGACCATCCGGGCGAAAGCCGAGATGACCATGCTCTCGGGTAAGACCCCGCGCGCCTTACGCGCCGTGTTGACCGAATGGCCCCTTGTATCCGCTCCGATGGCAGAGGCCTTGACAAGCTCGAGCCGCGCCGCCGTCCAGCGCAACCTCACTTGGATGGAAGAGCGGAGTCTGGTCCGCGAGCTGACCGGGAAAGGACGGTATCGGATGTGGCGTACCAAGAATTGAATGTCGCGGCAGACTTCGCCGATCTTGTTGGCGGCAGAGGGGCGTTGTTGCAGAACTCTCACCGTGAAGGATTCACATTACGAATCCATGCGATAAAAGTTCTGCAACAACGCCACCACGATTGCAACTTCGCAGTAACGTAGACAACAGAATTCATTCTCGTGCGCGCAGTAGTGATCGTGTTGTGAACACGATCACAGACACCAGTACCCTGTTCTAGGATAGTGAATCGTGCTGGCTGTTCCGGCGTAAGCCCGAACTGCTAGACATACGTCCTCGTAGGATTTCATGGCCTTAATGAACCCTGCCATGATGACATGTAACCGAAAATGCGCAACATCAGACCAAGGAGACAATATCATGGAACATCCAACCAATATCATCGCAGATTCACCCAATGCTATGGAGATCATCAATAATCTGAAGGACAAGGCTGCCGACACGCTCAGCGCAAGTCTGGGTTCTGCGAAGCTCAAATCCTTCGATATCAGCAGTTCAGGAAACTTCCCCTATGTCTGGGAAGACCCGAGGAACCTATCTTTCAACCAAAAGACATATGAGTGGATCAGCGGCAGCCTGAAGCCCAAGACATCGCCTGCCCAGTTCGCTCCCGGCACAAACTTTACGAACCTCTACCTGCAGGCCATCACAAATATTTCATGGTCATTGTCGACTGCGGAACAGGCCACACTGAATCAGGCGACGCAAAATACGACACAGCAGCAAGCTGCCGTTCTGAACGCTTGGAAGTCTTCGTTCGGAAGCCTTCCCGCCGGGACCAACCCGATTGACGAGATTGCCAGTACGATTGCTACGACATGGGCCAACCCTGCGACCGATCTGGAGAGCATTCGTAACAGTATCAATCTGGGCAACCTTCTCAACAAGGTGCCTGCTGCGGGCCAGCCTGTGATGCCGGTTTTTGTCAACTGGTTGAATGCGTACGGCGCTTCGCTGGCGCTTCAGAACCAGGTCACGATGAATAACGCCTATTTGCGTAAGGCAGTTGCGGCCCTCCAGTCTCCATCAGTAACAAACGGGGGGATCACTCTCAATGACGGCAACATTGTGCCTGCTTACATCGTCAATCCGCAAGTGAGCGACATCGAGAATGCGATGTCTCCAGCCAATGCCAAATCCAATGTGACAGACTTGGAAATGACCGTTTCGCAATCTTCGCAGAGCGAGTTCAGCGTTTCCATCAAGGGCGGAGCCTCCTTCAAGATACCCGTCATGGAGTTTATCACCTTCGGGGTTGGCGGGAGTGCTAATTATTTTCATGAGGAAATTGTGAAATCCGGCAATGACACGACTGTGCATATGACGTTCCCAGGGACGAATCTGGTCACTTTCGGACCAAGACCCTTTCGGCAATCGGGCGAGTCGCAAAGTTGGTTCTGGATGGATCCGGTTCGTGATGCGATCAAGAATGGCTTTCCCGCTAAGGATGTTTCTGGCTTCAAATTTGCAACCCAGCCAGGCATCACGGATTGGAGCGCAACGGGACCGTTCGGGTATCTCGCAGGTGTCGCCATTGCGAATTATCCGACCATCAAGATCACGGTGAAGAGCTCCAACTTCCAGAAGATCGCGACTGACTTCAAGCAAGGTGTGAATACGTCGGTAAGCTTCCTCGGCATCGAGCTTGCATCGGCAAGCGAAGCTACGCATTCGGCCAAGGTGGACGTGAATGAGTCCGACTCCACAGTGACGATCACGCTCGAGCCTCCGAAGTCATTGGTTGCCGGCAATGCTGTCGACTCTGCAGGATGGATCCTTGGGGCCATAACGGAATATCCAGCATCCTAACTGGCTCTGTGAGCCAGCTCACACTCGCTGTCGGGTGACGATGACCGCCAGTGCTTGGAAATGCACTGGCGGTTTATCCGTGTCGAGGTTCTTTTCAATGAGTGCCATGCTTCATATCGAGACCGCCCTCGCCAAACTAGCAAGTGACCGGGTCGCCTCTCGGCGCATACGTGGATCGCGGCTTGTTGCGCCCCATGCGGCGGTCACCGAAACGGCTTTCGGGATGCCGGAGGACTACAGGCCCTTCAGCATCGGATCGCTCGGAAACTTCCCCTATTATTGGCAGGACCCCAGAACACTTCAGTTCAACGCGGCGACGTATCAGTGGATCACGTCGGGTCTGCGCGCCGGATGCAGTTCAGTTCAACTCGATGGTGTTTTTACAAATCGCTTCACCACGGTTTTGAGCAAGATCGTCTACTCTCTCTCGACCGCCGACCAGGCGTCCCTTGTTGCAACGCAGCAGCAGGCGAGCAATGAACAAAGGCTTGTGCTGCAGGCCTGGAAGGACGCATTCGGAAGGCTGCCTACGGGGGCCCCGCATGAACAACCCATCAATCTGGTATTCGAGGAGATCACCACCCAATGGGCCTCGCCGCCCACAAGCCTTAACGACTTGCTCGCCGCAGCCGACCCGGTTGCTGTGCTCAACCGGACGCCGGCAGCGGGCAGTTCGGTCATCCCTGTCCTGTTGAATTACCTCATCGTGCTCAATGCGACTGTCCCGCTTCTCAATAAGCTCACACACAATACTGGCCTTCTGAAGGCGGCCCTCGGCGCCCTGCAAACGCCAACGCTCGAGAACGGAGCGCTCCAGACAACGGAAGGTTTCAAGCCGGCCTACGAGGTGAAGACCCCCATCGATTCAATACTTTCCGGGCTTTCAGACACAAGCACTGCTGCCCAAGTCCAGCTGGAATTAGACGCCATTCCGCGGCGCGACGGTCGGTTCGACATTAGACCACGAGGTGCTCCCCCGGCAGCAATGCATCCTGAAGACCTGCTTGCAGTAAAGATGCCGACTGGCGGGAAAGCTCTTACGCTGGCATCCAGCGGGTCATCTGGAAAAAATACGCTGATGGTGACGTTTCCGGGCGTAACGACAGTGAGCTTCGGGCCGGTCGGCTTCTGCGAATCTCAGCTGAAGGACTGGTTCTGGCCGGACCCGGTCATTGACGCGCTGAAGAATGGAGCACGCGACGTCACTGGGTTCAAGTTCAGTTCTCCCCCAAATCTCGACTTCTCGGAACAGGGTCCATTCGGCTTTGTGGAGGCTGCAATCATCTCACTCAATCCATCCATCCGCGTGACAACAACAACGCAGGAGGCGACCGGACTTAGGAGAGCCCTCACCTCACATACAGGTGGCGAGCTGCTGTTTCTTGGGCGCTCGCTTGGCCGGATGGGAAGCAAAGAGGACTATTCTATCCGTGACGAACAGAACGAAACAGAAGCGGCCGTGACACTTGTGCCTGCGGCGGCAGGCCCGAAAGACAGGGCTTTTGTCTTGGGCGTAAAAACGGTTTATCCAGGTGCTCGCAGTTGCTGAACAAAAGCGCGGCTGTGCTTCAAACACAATGCCACGGTCAACACATCCAGTGCATTTCCTGTGTTCGCCGCGTCCAAAACATCAGGTGATCCTGATATGAGCGCGTTCCGGGCGGAAAACCAACCGCATGCTGCGCAACTTTAAAATTGTTGCTAATTCGGGCTACTTGACCCTACGGTTGTCCGGGACTTCCCAGGGTGTAATTCGGATGCCTGACTTGGCGGTGCAACCAGATATATGCGCGTATGGAGCATGGACGTCGCCGATCGCGCCGGACGCGCTTGCCGAGGGAACCCGCAAGATAGAACTGATCCGTCTTGACGGTGCATCCGTGGTCTGGGTCGAGAGCCGCCCCGAGGAAGGGGGCCGCAGTGCAGTGATGCGCTGGACGCCAGATACCTGCGCCGAGGATGCCACGCCACGCTGGTTCAATGCCCGCAGCCTGGTGAATTCCTATGGCGGCGGGGCGATGGCTGTTCGATCGGGCACGATTGTCTTTACCCAGTTCTCACCCGAAGCTTTCCCCAAAACAAAAGACCAACGCGTCTACCGGCAGGATAATGGCAAACTGCCTGTGCCCATCACCCCTGCCGTCGCCGCGAGCTATGCGGATTTCGAAATTGATGCGGCCAATGGCGTTGTATACGCCGTGATGGAAGAGGCCACGGTCCTCACCAATGGCCAAGCGACTCAGACGCTCGTCGCACTCGATATGTCGGGCGCGCGAATGCCGCGCATATTGGCCAGTGGCGGCGATTTTTATGCCGCCCCGCGCCTGTCGCCCGATGGCCGGCATCTGGCGTGGATCACATGGAATTACCCGTCGATGCCATGGGAAGGCACTGAGCTTTGGATGGCAGAGATAAACCCTTCTGGCGATCTGCGCGCGCCGCAAAAGGTTGCAGGGAACCCCGCAGAACAAGTTGATCCGATGCTAAACCCGGTTCTCCAACGGTTGATGCGGTTTTCGGACACGTCCATCACACAGCCTGTCTGGTCGCCGGGCGGCCAGCTTTACGTGGTGTCTGATCAGGTCGAGGTCGCGGGTCATCGCTGGTCGAATATCTGTCGGGTCGAGCGTAGAGCTCTGATCCCTGTCACGCGCGACGCAGTGGAATTCGCCGCCCCCGCTTGGCAGTTGGGCGGCGCCTCTTTCGGCTTCGCATCAGACTCCGAGATCATCGCAACCATGACCCGTGATGGCCTGTGGTCGCTGGTCCGGGTCGATACGGGCACAGGGCATGTCAGCACGATCGACACCCCATTCACAGCGATCCGGCAGCTTCATGTCAGCGGTGGCGCTGCTGTGTTTCTGGCCGGATCGTTCACAGAGCCTTCTGGCATCTACCGCATGGACCTCGCATCGCAAGAGATCCGGCTCATCCGGTCTACCGGCCCACCACTTGACGCGGCTGTGGCTGATTGTCTTGCCGCGCCACGATCCATCACCTTTTCCAGCGGTGAGGGGTGCGCTGCACATGCATTTCACTATCCCCCGCGCAATCCCCGTTTTACCGGCCCGGAAGACGAAAAACCCCCGCTGGTCGTCATGATTCATGGCGGACCGACAGCCGCCGCTACGACGTCACTGGACTTGACTATCCCCTTCTTTACCTCGCGCGGCTTTGCAGTTGTCGATGTGAACTATCGTGGCAGCACCGGCTTTGGCCGTGCCTTCCGGAGGGCGATATATGGGGGCTGGGGCAAGGTCGATGTCGAGGATTGCATCGGCGTGGTCAGCGCCCTTGTCGCCGAAGGACTGGTCGATCCGCATCGGATCGTGTCGCGTGGCGGATCGTCCGGGGGCTATACCACGCTTGCGCTGGCGACATTCACCGATCTGCTAAGCGCCGCTGCCAGCTATTACGGCATCTCGAATCTGGAGATGATCGCCAAGGTCACCGACAAGCTGGAGGCGCATTATGCCGAACTTCTGCTGGGGCCTTACCCGTCCGCGTCGAAGCTCTTTCGTGCCCGCTCACCGCTCTACCATGCAGACCGGATTGATTGCCCGATCATTCTTTTTCAGGGCACCGAAGACCCCGTCGTGCCGCCGGAGCAGGCGCGGGTACTGATCGCTGCAATGGCAGCGCGCAACCTGCCACATGCTTATGAATTCTATGAGGGCGAAAGCCATGGCTTCCGCAAGGCCGCATCGATTGTCGGGTCACTGGAGGAAGAGCTTTCGTTTTACGGAAAGTTCCTTGGCTTTACACCGCATGGTCCCTTGAAGGCCCCTGTGATCCACAACATGGGAGATGACTCCGCCTGAACGCATCTTTCGATGGCGCGCAGAGCGGGGTGCGAAGCTGATAGAGATTTCTTTGAGGGAGGATTTTGATGACACAGCGCCATCGCAGCCATGATCTGCACAAGTCCATGGACGCGTTCCGGCGTCGACATCCGGATAAGTTCAGCCTGACTAAACCGACACCAGTCGGTACACCAGCAGCGTGGTTTATTGGCCCCAAGGGTGAGAACGAAGATGCCTTGCGTGACCTGATCGGGCGCGCCATCACTGCCAACCTCCAGGCCCGCCGCGACTACCAGCCAGACGATCCCCGCATGGCCCCGGATGCTGTCTTTGCTCCCGAGAATGCCGCCTACCATACTGCAATCGAATTGATCGGCGCCCGGCTGGATGAAATGCTGGCGCATCTGCGATCCTCGATCCCGCTGTCAAGCTACCGCAATCAGTCGCATATGTATTGGGATACGACCCTTCCCGCTGTGATCGGCCATTTCGCGGGGCTGCTCTATAATCAGAACAATGTCGCAACAGAAGCCTCACCCGTAACAACGCTTCTGGAAATGGCGGTCTGTGACGACATTTGTCGGATGCTGGGCTTCCGCGATCCCGAGGCTGACAGCGACTTGCCTCGTCCTTGGGGACATATCACCTGCGACGGGTCCGTGGCCAATGCGGAATCGATCTGGGCGGCGCGCAATCTGAAATATCTGGCCCTGACCCTCGCCGATACGATCCGCCATGATGACCGGCTGGCCGCAGGGCGGGCGCTGACGCTCCAGACACTCGACGGGATGCGGCGGCGGTTTTTGGACCTCGACACCTGGGAATTGCTCAACATTCCCGTGGACGAGGCGATCGGGCTGTCCGCGCGGCTGACCACGACCACCGGTATCCCGCCCGAGACGATCGCAGCGGCGATCAAGGGCCGGACCATTGCTGATCTTGGCATGATCGAGTTTGCGCGCCGTTTTCTTCCCGACACCCCCGCGCCGGTCATCCTCGCGCCTGCGACGGCGCATTACTCATGGCCCAAGGGTGCATCGTTGGTGGGGCTGGGGCGAACCAGCGTGCTGCCAGTGCGCGTTGATCTTGACGGCCGTATGGACACAGTCGATCTACGCCGCCATCTGGACCTCTGCCTGACCGAGAAGCGCCCGGTGCTGGAAGTTGTGGCCGTGATGGGCACGACCGAGGAAAGCGCAGTCGATCCGCTGGCCGATATCGCCGATATCCGAGATGAATATCGTCAGATGGGGCTTGAATTTACCCTGCACGCGGATGCCGCCTGGGGCGGGTATTTCGCATCCATGCTGCGCCCCTCCAAGCTGGAGGGCGAGATATCGGAACGCGGCCTGCAAGGCACCGATGAAGAAGCGCGGTTGGTGTCGCGCCATCTGGGTGTTCAGGAATCACACTCTGGCGCGGCTGATAACCCCGATCTGGATGATATATACTTCGCGCATGATCTCGGAATGTCGCCGGGCATGATGATGGGCGACTATGTCACCCGTCACTACGGCGCCTTGGGGCGGTGCGATACGATCACGGTCGATCCGCACAAGGCGGGTTTTGTGCCCTATGCCGCCGGAACGCTCGCGTATCGCAACGGGGCGATGCGGGACGTGGTCGCCTTTACGGCCCCGGTGGTCTTTCATGGAGGCACTGTTGCCAGTGTCGGAGTGTATGGCATTGAGGGGTCCAAACCCGGTGCGGCGGCGGCGGCTGTCTATCTGTCGCATGCGGTCATTCCCGCAGATCGCACCGGATACGGGCGGTTGCTGGCCAAATGCATGTTCAATTCCAAGCGGTTCTACTGTGCGCTGCTGGCTGCTTTTGGCCCGGATGATGACGTGACCCTGACCCCGTTCCAGCGCCTGCCCGCCGAGCGTGCGGGCGGCGCACTGCAGGAAATCGAGGCACAGCGCGCCATGATCGTGCGGCAGATCGTGCCGGTCGCCGACGACCCGCTGGTCGAGAAATTGCTGCATGACCGAGAGCTGATGGCGCTGTTTCAGCAGCTAGGCTCCGACCAGACGATTTGTGCCTATACGTTCAACTTTCGCACCAGAGACGGGATCAACCGCGACCTCGGGTTGATGAACGCGCTCAACAATGCCATCTTCCAGACGCTTTCGGTGCAGGAATTTGGCGGCGACAAGGTCCCGGCCGCGCCGATGTTCGTCACCGCGTCCGAATTCGAGCCGGAGACTTACGGGCAGGATTTCGTGGACCATTACGTCACCCGTTGCGGCGCGACACCTGTACCGGGACAGTCTGTGAAATTCATCACCTCGACTCAGCAGAACCCATTCATGACCTCGACCGAAGCGGGCGATCTGACGCCCATGCTCGCGGCCATCCTCAAGCGCACAGCCAGTGGTCTGGCGGCGCAATTGCGGCGCGCGCATGGCTTGCCGGACCCGACATGACGCCCCCTGTTCCGCAGCTTTAGAATTGGAGCCCGCAATGCCCGATCATGCCATGATGAATGCCCCTGCCAATTTCATATCCAACCACCCTCACCAGCATGCCTTTGTGCTGCTTGGGGATCAAACGGTCTTCGCTGTCCACATGACCCAGTATCACCATGAGGAACACAAGTATCAGCTTGTCCTGAAACTCTCGCTGCCGGCGGCCGCCAAGGCCGTGCTGGATGATCTGCGCGCCCGTTTTCCTGCCGACACCTTCATCCTGTGCAATGGCGACAGCAATGACGAGTTGTTCATGATCCCCGAGCTTGCGGCGGGCCGACGCGCGATCTTCAACGGCAATATCTTTCAGGGCCTGCCCGCCTTCAGCCCCGAGGACGAGGCCAACCCACATTTTTTCCCCTGGGACAAGGCGCGCACCATTCCGGTTGTCGCCGATATCGCGGTGTCGGTGGAACGCATCGTTACCTTCCGCCCCTTCGCCCATCACCTGATACAGCCCGATTTCGCGACCTATTTGCTGTGGGGCGAAGGCGATGAGGCGCATATGACAAATCTTCAGACCGCGCGCCTGGCCTCGGGGACATTTGAGCCGGCCATGTTCGGCCCCGATTATGATCATGTCCTGAGCCTGCGCGGCGCGCCATCGTGGCTCGACAAGCCGCTTCTGGAAGCGGGGATTGTCGTTTCGGTTCCGGCCATGCGGCTGCGCGATGCGAAGACCGGTCAGCCCACGACGCCCTGCGGTGCCCCGTTCAAGCCGGGCGATGTGCTGACGGTCCTGTATCGCGGCATGGGAGAGGGGCGGTCGGTCACGGCGGGCCATACGTATCTTGCCGATACGGCTGTCTGCAACAGCGAGGGAATGGATATCTGCCCGCCCGAGGATTCGCTTGTCATCAGCGCAACACCGAGGGATTTGATGCGATGAACACTGTGCTCGCTACGGATGACTTCTGCCGCGAACACGGAAATGAAGAGCTATGGTATCAGGTCTTTCAGGAAGGCCACCCCGTGCTGCTGGGCAAGCAGAAACGGTTTTCCCTGATCCCCGGCGGGTCCCGCTGCAAGATGTGCTATGCCCCGCTTACCGGGCTTGGCGGGTGGATCACGCGGCGCATGGGGCTGGAACCCTCGTCGCGAAACCCGTCCTTCTGCAATGCCTGCGACGGGTTCCTGAAAGCCTATCCGGGCGGGGCCGAGGTCGATCTGTCCATCCTGTTTTGCGACCTGCGGGGCTCGGTGCCGCTGTCGGCCTCGATGTCGCCCAAGGAATTCGCCCAGCTGATCACCTTCATGCGCGAAACGATCATCCCGGTCCTGTGGCGCGCTGAGGGGTTTGTGCTGCAATTTCAGGGGGATGCCGTCATTGGTGTCTGGCCGCCAGGATTCAGCGGCAAGGAATATGCGAGCAAGGCCGTGAATGGTGGCATGCAACTGCCCAAGGCGATTGAAGGCAAGCCTTTCAACGGCAGCAAGTTGCCCATTGGCATGGCAATCCATACGGGACGCGCCTATCTCAGCACCGTCGCATCGCTGAGTGCCGACATGCAGGAGGTCAGCGCCTTCGGCTTCGACGTCAATGTCGCGGCACGGCTTGCCGACAGCGCTAAGGCCGGGGAAGTCCTGATCAGCGAGGCGGCGCTGAAAGCTGCGGGCCGAACGATCGATGCCTCCAAGCTGCGCAGCTATGAGCTCAGGGGTGTCGACGATCCTGTTCGTGCATCCTTGTTGAAAGTGCCTTGATTTCCGCAAGTTGGCAAAGACACGCCATGCACCAGAGCACGGAAAGCAGACCCATGGGTGCCAGTCACCGGCTGCCCGTCTGCTCCGGTGAGGCAACATGAGCGCAGGGGCGATCATTCTCGCGTTCGCGCTGTTCCAACTCAAGCACTATCTGGCCGATTTTCACTGGCAAACCATCTGGATGGTGGAAACCAAGGGGCGATATGGCCATCCCGGCGGGCTGGCGCATTCCGGGTTGCATGGCCTGTTGTCCTTGCCTGTTCTGCTGGTGGCCGCCCCTTGGATGCCAGCGCTGACCGTCGTGCTTATTCTTGCCGAGATTGCGGCGCATTACCATATCGATTGGTTGAAATCGCGGATAGTCACCCGGCGCGGCCTAGGCGAAGACGACAGCGTCTACTGGCATCTGTTCGGTCTGGACCAGGCAGCGCACCACCTGACCTATATTGGAATGGTTGCGATCCTGCTCGGAGCTGCCGGATAACCCTGGGTGCATACTCAACCTTGCGGGCGAGAATCGGTCTGAACCGGTGACTGCATCTCTGGCCAGCTTTGGTCCAGTTTAAGCAGAAGATCTCGGTTGAACAAAGCCATGAAAGCGTTGTGCAAGGCAAGACGGCTGGAAATCTGCCGCATCAGCGGCATGCGATCCCAGACAACGAACCGGCTGCCCGCCTTCAGCGTGACCGTGGCATTCGCAGGATACCCTGCCCCGCGCAAGAATGACATCTCGCCGATGAAACGTCTCGAAGCCAAGTCCGATGTCCTGGCGTCTCGCTGCAGGATCGCCCCGCCTTCAAGTAAGAAATACAGTCCCTCCGGGACCGCGCCCTGACGGCAGACCACCATTTCATTCGCAGCTGTGTGCCACTGTGCATGTTGCATGATCCGTCTGAACTGCCCCGGAGTGAAGGTCGGGAACTCTTTGAACAGATCGCGCCTTTCCGCGCTCATCCAAAGGGTCGAGCGGTCCAGAACAACGAATGTCAGCGCATACATGTTCGCCAGCCCTAGCAAGGCGCTTGCGATCACCGCTTCCCAGATGGGGCTATCGCCGACGACCAGATAGTAAAGGACAAAAAGCACTGATCCGGTAAGCAACATCAGGCGCAGCCGAAGCTCATTGCGCGTGATCAGCCCAAGAAGCTGAAATACCACCGCAAGGACAATAATGGACTTCGTTGAAGCCAGATCTGTCAGGACAGAAAGCATGAGAACCCATCAATGCGGCGCGCTGCCCAGACCATGAGCAAGACTTTTCGGCGGATCAAGCAGTTAATGCACAATCTGTTTTCGAGCATCGCCAGATTTCATCGTTTCGGCAGGTTATCCGGCCTGATTTTTCGTGAATCTGTGCGCGTGGCACTGTTCGTCGGCATTGCCTTGCAAGAGATTCCCGAATGTGCTGCATCATACAGTGGTACCCGGAAGGTGCCGCTGCGAAGTCG
>SLLE01000197.1 GCA_007134225.1 Tindallia sp. | reverse complement strand
TCTTCGCTGGTCAGGATCTCCAGTTCTTCCCCGCGTTTAGTGTTATAGCCGCTGATGGCCATCAGTTCATCGTCCACATACCCCGGATGACACATGATTTCGGTCACCCCTGCCGGCGCTTCCAAAATTATATTCTTTAGAACATCCATGCTGACACCTTCTTCAAAAAATTGGGTTGTAAACCGATCTACTGAACGATAGATATCACGCCTAATATATTTTTCATAAATTCTTCTTTTGAGTGTTGTGTAACTATAGTTGATTTTTCGCAAGGGTACTCTGTATTCATTGGCAAGCTTAATAAAAATATGTCTAAATTCACGCCTCATATGGATGGAATTATGTGTGTCCAGATGAGACAGTTTTATCCCAGATCTTCTAAACCGTTCAATCTGTTCTCTTGATTCCTTCTCAATTTCCTTCTCACTTAACGTTAAAGTTAACTCATGCACTTTATCAAGGTTACCGTCCCTCACCCCCAGGATAAACCGGCCGCTTTCATCGACCAACGATGAGACTTCCTCCCTGGGCAATAACGATGGCCCCTCTGAAATGTTTATGTGGACACCCATTGCCTGAATCTTATGCTGACGGGCTAACGCAATGCCCTGATCTGTTTTTGCCATATTCATAAAGATGCTTGTACTGGTGACAATGCCTTCTTTCATCGCCTTGATAATGCCTGCATTGCACCCTTCTGTCATACCAAAGTCATCCGCATTAAGGATAATACTCTTTTTCACCACGCACATCACATCCTCCCTATTGCTGTTCAAAATCAAAGCGGCGGTAGTTATCGGATAAAAGTCATGTGATTTGTTATAAATACTGCTGAATCAGTGCATTGTTTTAATGCTGTACAGATTATCTTTAATGCGTTCAACTGTGTTTCAATTTCACCATCCTGGTAAAAAAAATCCTTCCAGATCCACGATCATAATTCGGTTTTTAGCCTCACTATATACCAGGTTTTGCAGATCCCAATCGCAATGAATATTCAAAATCCATTTAGAAATTTTTCCGGATTATAAATCAGTTCATCAGCCGACTGCTTTATGGATTTGTAAATCGTTTCCGGTCTCCAGAATTCTCGATTCCTTTTAACGAGGGATCTTTTCATGCTGGCTAACGATCTCAGCCATAATAAGCGTCCATGAGCATTTTGAGTCTTGACCCAACTAACAAAGCGACTAGGCAAAATGATCATCTCCTTGCTCCCGTACTTCTAATCCCGTTGATACAGATCCCGTGTGTACACTTTTGCCTCACTATCCATCAGTTCCTCCACCATACGGTTGGCAACAATGACGTCTGCCATAGCCTTAAATTCTCCAAGATCGCGGATAACCCTGGAATTGTAGAAATCCTCGGTCGCCAGATTTGGTTCATAGACAACCACTTCGATCCCCTTTGCTTTGATCCGCTTCATGATCCCCTGAATGGCTGACTGACGGAAGTTGTCTGAATCCATTTTCATCGTAAGCCGGTAGATTCCAACTGTTCTTGGATTTCGTTTTAGAATCATTTCGGCAATGTGATCCTTCCGGGTGCGGTTGGCATCCACAATGGCGGACATGATGTTCTGCGGCACATCCGCATAGTTAGCCAGCAGCTGCCTCGTATCCTTGGGCAGGCAGTAGCCGCCATACCCGAAGGAAGGGTTGTTGTAATGATTGCCGATCCGCGGATCCAGTCCCACCCCGTCAATTATCTGCCGGGTGTTCAGGCCCCGCACCTCTGCGTAGGAATCCAGTTCATTGAAAAACGCTACCCGCATGGCCAGGTAGGTGTTGGAAAAAAGCTTGATCGCTTCCGCTTCTGTGGGGTTCGTGAGCAGCACCGGTACATCAGGTGTCAGCGATCCTTGCACCATCAGATCTGCAAACCGACGGCCCCTTTCTGACTTTTCCCCCACCACAATCCGAGAAGGGTAAAGGTTGTCGTACAGGGCTTTTCCTTCCCGCAAGAACTCCGGAGAAAACAAAATATTGTCCGTTTCAAACTTTTCTTTGACACTTTCTGTATATCCCACCGGAACCGTTGATTTGATAACGATCAACGCTTGTGGATTCACCGCAAGCACCTTGGCAATCATTTCTTCCACCGTTTCAGTATTGAAAAAATTCAGTTTCACGTCATAATTAGTGGGAGTGGCAATCACCACCAGCTCAGCTTCCTGAAAAGCATCATCAAAATTCGTGTCAGCCTTTAACGACAGTTTCTTTTCTGTCAGATATTCCTCCAGTTCCCGGTCCACAATGGGCGATTTGCCCTGGTTAATCATTACCGCCTTTTCCTGGTGAAGCATCAGTACCGTTACCTCATGCTGCTGGGCCAGCAGCACTGCATTTGACAATCCCACATAACCTGCCCCTGCCACGGCTATTTTCATCGAATTCATCCCCTTTTTTGCAAATATCTGAAGAGAAGCCCACATCAGCGAACCATCTGCCTGGACATTCACAGATTATAGTCATCCTATACCCTAAATGGCCTACATTTCACCATATACCGTGAGTTTTTCAGCCTGTTTGACCTGCCATTTTACTATCGAATACGGAGTAAATCGAATCACAACAAACGAAGAGAGTTAGATTTGTAAGTTGTTTATTGGGTATTAAAAAAACCAATGAGTCTCAGTGCTTGAGAATGAACGACTTAAACACTTAAAGCTTGCTCGTTTAGTCACTTAAAAGTGCATAAACTGCTTGCCTGAAGCAGCATGCAGCGCATTGTTTGTACTCCAAGTGAACGATAATTGGCCAAAAGGCCGCAAAAGGAGGTTTGTCAGTTGGTACTCTTTTTCAGAAATGGTTTTGTGGTGCTGAGTAGAAACGGACCACTTGAAGTAAACGAAAAAAGTAAAAGCACTTATGAACGCGACGATCATGGCCAAATAGTCTGGTCAGATCCCATGATTGACAGTGAATGTAGTCATTGACAATCGGATTTCAAGGAGGGTTTGTATGAAAAAGTTCGACCTATTGGTGACAGGTGCAGCCGGTTTTATAGGCTTTCATCTTTCTTTGTCTCGTCTAAAAAAGGGAGAAAGGGTTGTCGGCATTGATAATTTGAATGATTATTATGACCCGAAGCTGAAAATAAATCGATTGGAAATATTGAAACAGCATCCTGGTTTCACTTTTCTGCAGATTGATATAAAGGATAAAGAGAAGTTAGATGACCTCTTTTCATCCTATGCCTTTGACACGGTGGTCAATTTGGCTGCACAGGCAGGGGTCCGCTACAGCATAGAGAACCCGTATGCGTACATGGATTCCAACATGACTGGGTTTTTAAACATACTGGAAGCCTGTCGACACAATCCTGTACGACATCTGGTCTATGCATCTTCCAGTTCAGTGTATGGGGGAAATCAAAAAGTGCCTTTTTCAACGGAAGATTCAGTGGATCATCCGGTCAGCTTATATGCCGCTACGAAAAAAGCCAACGAGTTGATGGCACACACCTATAGTCACCTCTATGGAATTCCAACCACAGGGCTCCGCTTTTTTACGGTTTACGGTCCATGGGGAAGACCGGACATGGCCTACTACTCATTTTCGGACAACATTATGAAGGGAAAACCGATTAAGGTGTTCAACCACGGGAAAATGGAACGGGATTTCACCTACATTGATGATGTGATCAAAGGAATAGAGAAAATCATTCCCCTGACACCCACTTCAAAGCCACCCTATAAAATCTATAACATCGGGAATGCCAAGCCAGTTCAGTTGGAAAAATTCATAGCCATTCTAGAGAGAAATCTTGGGAAAAAAGCACATAAACAATACATGGATATGCAGCCAGGAGATGTGGTGAAAACTTACGCAGATATCTCTGAGCTAACGAAAGACACAGGCTTTACACCATCGACAGGGATTGAAGAAGGACTGGAAAAATTTGTAAAATGGTTTAAAAAATACCATCAGGGATGATTTTCTCCAACCAAGTTTTACTCAGAATAAAATGATTCATCCATCTCTTCTTCACAGAAAGAATTCACGTGTGAATCTTGAATTGTCACTGTCATCTGAATGCCTAATGCCTTCTTGTTGTCATTAAAGTGGGCCATTAGCCGATGAACCAATTGTTTCGTCTGGCTGAGGGTCAGACCAGGGAAAAGAGCAGCAAAACGCCGGTCACTCCATCTGGTGAGGGCATCGCTGTGGCGCAAATGATGCAGTAAATAATGTTGTACTTTAATTTCAATTTTATCCAGTTCTGTTATGGATAGATCCGGATCAGTGGGTGTCCAGCTAAAAATACACATATGGTTGCTGGTGCCGTTTCTCTCGGATTTTCTCTTCTCCAACTGACAGATGGAATTAAAAACCGTTGGGTGGCAGTAAAAAGCAGTATTCTGGGTTTGTTCGCCGACGTTTTTTTCAAGTATCAGACCAGCAGTTTGTTGGCTGACAATCTGCTGGTAGATCTTTTTCATGGAGGCACTGGGCACAATTCCCAGCTCCCGATAGTGGAGAGACGTGGCATACTGGTAATGATGCTGGGCTTCTGAAAGCTTTCCGGATTTTAAAAGTGTATCCAGATAAATTAGATGGAACGATTCTTCCGACGGTTCCAGAAGCATGGCTCTATCACACACATTCAGCACTTTACTGTACTGATGAATGGTTGTCAGCAAACCGCAGAGTTCCATCACATTGTTAATAAACAGCCGGCGGTAATGCACTTTTGCTGGGATCGCCCAAGCTTCTCCCGCACATTCAGGCAGATAATCTCCCTGGTAATATTCCAACGCACGCAGGAAAAGTTGTACCGCCCCCTGAGGATCGCTCCCACTCTTTGTCCGGGCATCCGCTGAAAGCGCTTCAAAGAGATCTGCATCAATCTTGATCTGCACATCCGGGTTCCAGTAATAAGCACCGTTATGATAACATATGAAACTGCTTCGGCCTTCTTCCATTGGGGTGTCCATCAGTTTTCTCAGGCGATGCATTTGTGTCCTCAACAAACCTCTGGGATTTTCATAGTTTCCTTCCGGCCAGAGATGGTCAACGATCACTTCCGGTAAAAGACTCTTTTGCCGGTAGGTCAAGAGATACATGAACAGCGTCCAGATTTTTTTTGAACTTCTCACTCCCGCCGTCAACACTTTTTGGTTATTTTTCACAACAAAACGGCCCAATGTATCGATTTCTAGATAGGAACCTTCACTTTGATATTCTTTCACGCTTTCTTCGGACCTCAAAATAACCACCACCCGGTTTCCTTTTCCTAAGACTGTCTCTTCCAATTCATCCCTGGCTAGTGACTTGTGAGCCATAGAAAAAGACGAAAGGCTACTTGAATTTAAGGAGTCTTAGATTGAAACAGTCATTCCTTCTTCTTTTCAATGATACCCGGAGAACCACATCCAAAACGACAGCCTGTAGAGATTCATGGCGCATTCGTAATAACCACCCCAGGCGTTTTTGTTGATGTAACGTAAATGAAACGTTGATGTATCTGTGGTGTCATTCCCAATTGACTTTAATGGGAGATAAGAAACATTTATTGTTGTGTATGAGACGGCAGTGGTCTGTTGTCTCTGCAAAGGAGGGAAGAAATTGAACCCTAGCATGCAGGAAGACGAATTTCGTGTGCCTGGTGGCACTAATTTTCTGATTCGCATCCAATATGGTCAGCATCAAACATGGCAGGGAACGATCCAATGGCTGGATGGCGGCAAAATGTCATCTTTCAGAAGCATGTTGGAGATGGTTCATCTCATGGAAGATGCCATACACATCCACAGAGGGAATGAAGTTGAGGGTCAGTTTCGTAACTGGAAAGGCAAGGAAGAAAGCGGATAAGTAATGGCAATAGCATGGAGGTGTGCAAAATGAAAAAAAATAGAGAACGTGTATTGACTGTTTGCCTACTTGTAACTGCTATGTGGTTATCAGGCGGAGCGACCGTATTCGCTGTTGAAAGTGAAAGCCTGCTCGCAGCAGTGATTCCCCAGACTGGGAGCATAAATGCCCTGGCATACACTTCTGTAGGCTTGGTACTGGCAGGACTTGGATTTATGGTTCGGAAAAAAATCTGACATTATCGCTGCCAGCGTAGGTCCTCTCCGAAAAACTTCACAAAATCATAATAGGCATACAGCCGGGAACAGATGCGGTCGTCATAGCGAAGCATCAGCTCTTTTGGTGTTAAGTTGGTGGAGATAAGGGTCCGGGTGCCCTCCAGATGCCTGGTGTTGATAAGCTGGAAAATTTGGCTGTTGGTGAAGCTGTTGGTCATTTCTGTTCCTAAGTCATCCAGAATCAACAGATCACAGGTGGAAAGCAGGCGTATGGTTTGTGGATCCTGTTTTTCCTGAAACTGGTGCTTTTCCAGCAGGGAAATCAGCTGATAGGCAGTCTGATAAATGACAATTTTCCCCTGATCCAGCAAGCCTTTAGCGATGCAGTTCGCCATAAAGGTTTTCCCCAGCCCGGTTGGGCCGTAGAAAAGCAAGTTAGCTTTCTCTTCTGAAGAAGAAGCATGAAAATTGAATACGTAGCCCTCGCATTGCTGAAGAATTTGTATCATATTGTCTCTTGGCGAAAGGGGTTCCCCCGCCGGAACCTGATCGGAAAACAAATTCAGCCGGAAGGTTTTAAAATTCTCTTTCTCCAGAATACCGGAAAGATTGGACATGGCGTAGGCCCGGACAATCAACTCCTGTTGATAACAGTGGCAGTGTTTGCCGTTTTCTAACACCCCCCGGTCCTGACAGTCAGCGCATTCATACTCCACCTGCAAATCTTTTTCCGTTAGACCCAGCCCTTGTAACAGCTGGGTTTTTTGCTGCTTTAAAGCTTCCATTTCCCGACGAAGGTTGTTGAGGACTTCTTTTTGCCGCCGCTCACCGGCGATCAACGCCCGGCTGACGGAAAGGCCTAATCGGGTGATCTGTCCATTGATTTTTTCCAGCTCCGGCAGGGATTCGTAAAGTGCCTGCATTTTTTCTTCATGCTTACGCTGAGCCTGCAGCCTCTTTTTATCATAGTTTTTTTTAATGTCCCGGATCATAGTGGAACGTTTCATTAGGAGTCCTCCTTGGTTGTTCGGCGGCGCTTACGACCCAGCAGAATATCTTCCAGTTCATCATTGGAATAATCTTTGCCACGGCTGTCTGCCAGATGAAACTGAGTCTTTTTAGGTTCTTTCGCTGGTTTAGATTTACTCTGTTCTTGAACTTCCAGTGTTTTAAGGTCTTTAATACCTTCCTTTTGCCAACGGGTTAAAATTCCGTGAATATATTTGATGCTGGGCCTGGATGTTTGTGTGGTATAGCTGCAAGCTTTTAAAATCATTTCCATGCTGAACTGAAAGTCATCCAGCCACTGATTCATAAGACTGGCTTCTGCCTGGGTAGGCATTCGACTGAAGAAACCCAGTTCGCGAAAAATTTGGTCGTACATACGATATCGTTCACCTTGCCGATCCAGATGCTGCTCCAGAGACTTTGAATCCCTCAGACCCTGGTCCTGCCAGTTTCGAAGAATTCCACCAACATAACGAACACTTCTTACTTCCCGCTGTTGACAGGCATAGAGAAAAGCCTGGCGAACAATTTCAGGCTCAAGATTATAATGTTGGATCCACTGAAGGACTTCCATTTGCTCATTAGGCACCAGGGATCGTTGCATAATCTGGTTTAGCTGCTGAAAAAGTTCCCGCAGTTCTGGGTCCCGAACCGCCGACATAATATCCGTCGGAGAGGCCGCATACGAGTCGGGCTCGGATTTCTGGGAATAATCGGATGAGTCGGTGGCGTTCCCTTTTTTTTCCACATAGTGCAGTTCTTCCAAATGAAGCTGCTTAAGGGAAGTGAAGACGACGTCAAAAGCCGGGGAATACGGATCTGCATGGTCGGATTCTGCGGCATGCGCATCCCATTTTTTTTGAATGACATTGCGCTCTTCCCAGTAATTCCAAGCTTCCAAGATGTCTTTCAGATTCAAGTTTAGATTGTTTGCCAAATTTTGATGGGAAAATTTTTTTGCTTCCTCTCCCAGCTGCGCATAACGATATCCCAGCAAGTATACTTTTACGTAATCACCGGGAGCAGTTGGCATGTAGAGGTCAATATAAATGTTTTCCAGCGGGGTATCTCCAAGATCCACCGGAACACTTTGAATGTAAAAAGCCATCGATATAACACCATCCTTAAGGCAGTTAGTTAGTTGGTCAGTTGGAAAGTTGGTCAGAAAATGATTAACGCGTAGCGCCTTTGATTCATTATAACATAGAAGCCAAGAACCTAAAATTCCTGCAACTTAGCTGGCAAATCGATCAGTCTGTCGACGCTAATACTATTATTATATTATCAGGATAGCAGCTGTATAAATGTTTATAACGTTGACATTTCAACATTGAAAGAGCGTAAACGTACGTTTCGGATTGATTTATAAGCCTTTAGTGGGGTATAATGTGTGTTGGTAAATTGGAGAATCATTAATGGGCAAAAACATTCGACCTCCAAGGCTGAAAGAGTGCCGACAAAGACATGATCACCATCATCATGAAATAGCAGGAGGGGATTGAATCATGAGCGAACGGCAACCAGAGAAAGACAGTCCGGCTCAATTGTTAAGACAGGTAAAGAATCAGCTGCATAAATTTGGAAAGCAGGCAGTTTCTGAGACTCAGGAAGCAGCTGCCACTATTAACCGAAATGTACGTGAAATGATAAAAGAAGCTGGTCCGAACTGGTCAAAGATTGAAAGACAGGCGAAAAATATCAGTCAAAAAGTGGCAGATTATTGGCAGTCACGAAACAGAAAACAAAAACAGATCATTTGGGGATTTGTTGCAGTAGCGGTTGTAGTTGCCATTTCTGTGGCAGGCTATCAGCAGCATCAGGCTTCTATGAAGGCTTATGAAGTGTACCTGGAAGGAAGCTTTATTGGTATCGTCCGGGAAGAAGCGGAATTTGAAGAAGCCAAAGAAGTATTGAAGCAGGAAATGAAGCGCAGCCATGATCTGGAAGCCTACATACCGGAGAATCATGAATGGGTGGAAGTGAAAGCCCAGGATGAACAGTTAAGCTCCAGGGAAGTTCTGATAAGCGGTATCCGCTCACAGTTGGGGCAAAAGGTTCAGGCAGTTGCAATCCATGTCGAGGGGGAACCGCTGGTAACCCTTCGTACGGAAGCGGAAGCTAGAGATTTGCTGGGAAAGATACAGGAACCTTATCTGACGGAAGGGATTGAATACACGGAAGTGGACTTTCTGGAAGATGTGGAAATTGTGGAAATCGTGGCTCAGATCGCTGAAATAAGGCCGTTGGAAGACGCCTTACACTTTGTTCGAACCGGAACGGATGAAGAAAAAGTCTATACGGTGGAGCCGGGGGACAGCAGCTGGTTTATTGCAGAAAGAAATGACATGACCGTGGAGGAAATTGCCGAAGCCAATCTGGATGTTAACCTGGAATTGCTGAGCATTGGTGAGGAATTAAACTTAATTGTACCGAAACCTTATCTTACTGTAAAAAGCCGTTATTATGTAGAGCAAACAGAAGAAATTCCTTTTGAAACCGAGAATGTGGAGACAGAATCCATGTATGAAGGGGACCAGCGCATCACGGTTCAGGGGGAAAAGGGAAAGCGTGACATTAAAGCGTATCTCGTTGAAGAAAACGGCGTTCTTACAGAACGGGAAATACTGAAAGAAAACATACATGCAGAACCGGTAACGAGGGTTGTTGCAGTAGGAGTCAAAAAAAGACCCACTACCATGGCCACAGGAACCTTCATTAATCCCACCAGGGGAAGGCTTACGTCACCTTTCGGGATGAGAAGCGGCCGACGCCACACGGGTATTGATATTGCCAACGCCACCGGCACTCCTATCACAGCTTCCGACGCCGGACGCGTTTCCTTTGCCGGAAGCCGGGGAGCTTATGGCAGACTGGTGATCATTGATCATGAAAATGGCTACCAGACCTACTACGCCCACATGAACACCATTTCCGTTTCCAGTGGTGAACGAGTATACAAAGACCAACAAATTGGAACCGTTGGAAGCACCGGGCGCAGCACCGGACCTCATTTGCATTTTGAAGTACGAAAGAACGGAACACCGGTGAACCCCAGAAACTATGTAAGCATTTAAAGACATTGAGGCACAATGTAGAGGCACTATGGAGATAACCCGTAGTGCCTTTTCTTTTATATTTTCATTCCTGGTCGTTTCTGGTATGATAGGGAAAAGATGTGGAGCATCTTTGTTAGTTGGTCAGTTGGTTAGGTGGTCAGTTGGAAAGGAAAAGAAAAGAAAAAAAATCCACACCAGATAGTGACCACAAAGAACGCAAAGAGGCCTAAGAAAGACTAAGAATTTCTATGAAACGAACTCGTTGAAAGGAAGATGAGAATGAAAACAACCATATTGATTGTGGAAGATGAAAAGAAGATTTCGGATATTGTTAAATTCAACCTTGAAAAAGACGGATACCATACAGAAGTAGCTTATGACGGAGAAGAAGCATTAAAAAAAGTTGTGTCCTGTCAACCGGACCTGATTTTGCTGGACTTGATGCTTCCCAAATTAGACGGATTTCAGGTATGCCGGAAGGTTCGGGAGCAATACGCTATGCCTATTATCATGTTGACGGCGAAAGAAGAGGAAGTAGATAAAGTCCTGGGGCTGGAAATGGGAGCCGATGACTATATTACCAAGCCTTTTGGCATGCGGGAATTGCTGGCAAGGGTGAAGGCCAATCTGCGGCGCACCGGCGGCGAAGTAAGCGGGGAGAATAACCTTATCGATGCGGGTAATCTTCATATAGACCTGTCAAAATACGAAGTGAAGAAAGAGAATACAGTGGTGGAACTCACCATCAGGGAATTTGAATTGCTTCGTTTTCTGGCAGTGAAGCCAGACCAGGTGTTTACAAGAGAACAATTGTTGAAAGAAGTATGGGGTTATGAATATTATGGCGATATTCGCACCGTGGATGTGACGGTTCGACGGCTTCGGGAGAAAATAGAAGACGACGCCGGAAGCCCACTATTTATCGTGACAAAACGAGGGGTCGGATACTATTTCAGGAGGCCGTAGTATGTTCAAAAGCATTCGAATCAAGATGATTACCATCTATTTCTTGCTGATTTTTATTGCAATGGTTATCGTTGGCGTTTTTATTATACAGCAGTTTGAGAGCTATCATCTGGATGTGGAACGCAATAACATTGTACAGGTTTCCAACAGTGTCTCGGCAACGCTTCAAAACATGGACTGGGAAGAACAACAGGACGAAGCCCAGGAAACCATTGGTTTTTACGAACGGGTCGGAATGGAAATATATATCGTTGAAAAAGACAGTGACTTTAAAATTGTGGCCAGCACCAATCCGGCCCACCGGGATCAAAATGCTGCCCATATTCTGGAGCCGGAATTGATTCTGGGCGCCTTCAACGGCGAAGATGTGGAAAAAGACATGATCAGCAGCGGACAGCAAAGTGTTCGATCGAAAAACATGGCCTTTCCTCTCTATGATGAAACCAGCCGGATCTCCGGTGTGATTTACGTGAGAAGAGACCTGGGAGACATTTATCAGACATTGGATCAGTCCCGGGTTATTTTAGTGCGTTCAACGGCGGTGGCGCTGATGATTACCATTGTGTTGGGATATTTCATTGCCGCCAGCATAACTGGACCCATTCGGGATGTCACTACCAAGGCTTCCAAAATGGCAGGCGGCGATTTTGATCAGGTGGTGGAAGTCAAGTCCAACGATGAAATCGGCCAGTTGGCCGGCATGTTTAATTACCTGACTGCCCGCTTAAAAACTTCTTTGCAGGAGATCTCCAATGAAAAACAAAAACTGGATGCCATTCTGACCTATATGGCCGACGGCGTTGTGGCGACATCTATGGAGGGGACTCTGGTGCATATTAATCCCAGGGCGCTGTCTATGTTATCTCTGGATCGCAAGGGAAGCCAGGAAATGGCCTTTGATCAACTCTTTGGTTGTGCGAAACCATCCCTGTGCCTGGATGATTTCCAAGGGGATCCCAGCGGATGGAGTGGCAGTGAAGTGTTGGAAATGAGAGACGGGACGAAAATTCGTGCCAGCTATGCACCTTATCGAAATGAAAAGGAAGAAATGGAAGGCATCATCTTTCTACTACAGGATATAACGGAGCACGAAAAGCTGGAAAGCATGCGAAAGGAATTTGTGGCAAATGTTTCTCATGAGTTAAAAACACCACTAACCACCATCAAAAGCTATACGGAAACCATGATGGAAGGCGGTGTGGACGACTCGGAAATGCAACAGCAGTTTCTGGGCGTCATCGACAGCGAAACAGATCGAATGGCCCGCCTGGTAAGAGATTTGCTCCAATTGTCCAATATGGATTTTCAGCAAACCAAATGGGAGCAGCAACCCATTAATCTGCTGGAGTTGACTCATAAGACCCTCATCACCATGGAACACACCATGAAAGCAAAGGATCAGCAGTTAGTCTATCAACCACCGGAGGAACCTGTTATGACCAGAGGCGACGAAGATGCCATCGAGCAGGTCATTTTGAATATCCTCAGCAATGCCATTAAATATACGCCGGAGGAAGGAGAAATCCGGGTGTACCTGCAAAAAGAAAACCAGACGGCAGCCCTGACCATTCAGGATAACGGTATGGGCATTCCCAGCCAGGATTTGCCTCGTGTTTTTGAACGTTTTTATCGGGTTGACAAAGCCAGGTCAAGGGAACAGGGAGGTACCGGACTGGGATTATCCATCGCTCAGCAGATCATGGAGGCCCATGGCGGAACCCTTCATCTCTATAGCCGGGAAGACAAAGGCACACGCGTGATCATGCGCTTTCCCCTCTATCAACAGGAAAATCAAGGTGTCACCTGATCTTAATTAGGCTGTAATACTCCTGCAACATTTTTTTTGTATAATGAAGACAGTAATTAGATGTGGAGGAGTTTATATGAAGAAGTCTCTGATAATCAGCCTGCTGGTATTACTGGTGATAAGCATACAGATGACCGTTGCTTTCGCAACGGATGATGATCCCATAACGGAAAGCCAAGTCAGCCTGGAAGAGGTAGCTGAGCTGGAAGAGAATGTAATCCAAGTGGTACAGCCTCTACGGGATGGCATGACGAGCCGTCGCAATCCGATGATTTCTTTTAAGGCACCAGAAGGCAGCACGGTAATACTGGAAGTGCTTCACAATGCCAGCTTGATGGAAGAAGGAGAAAACTATCTGCGGATTTACGAACCGATGGAATTTCAAATTGGTGCCCTGCAGCGAGGCTGGGTAGCTGGTATTGAATTGAAAAAAGGTAAAAACAAATTGGTATTCACCGGCACCTTGAATGAAGCTCCCCTGCCAACCGTGGAGCGGGTGATCACGGTCAAAGATCGGGAAGAAATGAAAGAGGAAGTAACCCGGGATGTTCGGGAATCGAGCACAACGGATATTCTGAAACGATTGATGAATATGGGGCGATAGCCTCAATGGAGTGACTCGTCATGAATAAAGAAAAACTGAAAAGCCTGTTGCTGGTGTTTCTCATTATCACCAGTGTCATGCTGACCCAGCGAGTCTGGTTTCGTTCGCCTCTGGAGTTATTACAAACAGAGGCTTCTTATTTTGAAGTCAGCGAAGCGTTACTGGCGGAAACCCGTGAAATTGTTCTTCGTCCGGAGCGAATCGTGCTGGGATTTGGTGGTGGCATCAACAACAGTCATCATACGCATCTGGATCATTCAAACCTGAACCCTTACTGGGAAGCTGGCAAAACGGTGCTGGCCGAGTATTTTACCCAGGAAGCAGATGTTCAGGTTGTTTCATATGAAACCTATTTTCAGGCATTTTCAGGCAGAAACCTGGAATTTTACTTCGGAGAAGGCACGCCTTCAACTTTTTTGGCCGCATTATTAGGCCCAATGGATAATTCGGTAACCCAAAACCTTCAAATGATCCAAAGAATACTGATTCCGGCAAGAAGCCCGGAGGTCATTTATATGGTTGACGGAGACGGAACGTATTATCAGCTCTCTCTGGAAGAAACACCATTGGAGGGAGACTGGCCGGATTTGGTGGAACTCTTGGAAAACAACAGACCGGGGACCTATGTAAAGTATTACCCCTTGTTTACTTATGTGGGTAACGATGTATTGCTGCCCTTAAGTTACGAAGAAAATTTGCCTCGTATTTTTGTGGAGAGCGAAGTGGATACCAGTAATGAAAGTCGGTTGCATGAGCGTGTGCGCACATTTTTTGATGAAAATTTTGACTTTGTTAAAATTATCCGGGAAACCACCGGCAGCCATATCTATATGTACGGTTATGGACAGCAGGAAGTACGGGTATCAAAACAGGGACGCCTTGAATATACGGCTGAAACCGGAAACGAATCCGGATCGAATTTAAACAGAGCCTTTAACACGGCACTGGAATTTATTCTGATAAACGGCGGATTTCCGGAGGGGGCTTATCTGAAAGCAGTCACCGCGATTGAGGAAAATGGCAACCGGGGATTTTCCTTTTCTTTTGGCTACTGCATGAAGGGTTTTCCGGTGGAACAAAAACGAATCGCATCCTCGAACCCGATAGAAATCGACGTTTACGGCGACCTGGTAAAAAGATACCAGGCCATGACACGACAGGTGATGGGAATGCCTGAAGTTAGACCGGAAGAAGGCATTATCTCTCCGCATCGTCTCATCGAAGACCATTTTAATGCATTGCTGGAGGATCTTCGGCATCGCATGGCGGTTGATGATGAGGTGGAGACCTACGAAGAAGACGTCGAAGGAGATGAACTTCTTCGGCAGATTGAGGATATCAGGTTGATCTATTGGGACAGGGAAGAAACCAATCGGCGCCAAATGCTGATTCCCGCATGGAGAATTCAAATTGATGGAGAAGTCTATTATTTTGATGCTCATGAAGGAATACAGCTAAACCGGTAAAGGGACCAACAGCTCTTGGAGGGGTTCGGATGGATTGGACAAAAGCAAAAAATATTCTGATTGCCGCCTTTTTGGTGACAAACCTGTTTTTGCTGGTCATGCTTTATGGCGGACAGCAGGGGAGGGTGTCGTCGGCTGTCAGCGATCAATATGTGGCTCAAACCATCCAGTTCCTTGAAGAGCAAAACATTGAGCTGCGGACAGAACTCCCTCTGACAGCACCTTCCTTGAGTTCTGTAACGGTAGAGTACCATTTTTTTTCGCCCCGGGAAATGGCTGAAACTGTATTGGGGGAAGACTTAATCCGATTGGACATGAACACGTATGAGAATGATAGAGGTAGGCTCACAGTATCGGAAGAAAAAATCCTCATTTATCAAAAAAAAGAGCAGGGAAATATTTTAGCGAACTTGGATGAAGAAAAGCTGGTAACAATAGCCAGTGATTTTCTAAAAACCTATGACCTGTATCTAGAAGGCCTCCAATTAGAGCAAATCTATTTTGGCGTGGAGCCTGAATATCAGGAAGATCCGCTTCATAAACTGGTGTATCAGCAAACCTACCAGGAACGGTTTATTGGTGAGAGCTACGTCAATATTTATATCGGCAGCCATGGCATTGTGGCCGTCGAAGCCTTGTTGCTGGAAAAAATTCGGAGCATTGGTGAAGGGGCTGCTGGCCACACCATGATTTCTGCACCGGAGGCGTTGCTAAGAACCGTCAAACAGATTCAGGACTATCATACTTCCGATGGACCGGCAGTAATTACGGAAGTGCTTCCGGGATACTACTTTCCATTGACAAGACAAACCATTGCAGAAGGGGACCCTATTGAATCGGGAACCGCAGTGCCAGCCTGGAAGATTGTTTTGAAAGATGGAAAAACCTTTTATCAGGAAGCGTTTTAAATGAAGCACAATTGAAACAGCTACCTTAATATGCGATCTGCGTAGGAAAAGGCGGCTTTTTTTGGATGAAAAAGTTCGACAATTCGAAAGATTTTCTTGACAAAGAAAAGCAATAACCATATACTTATGGGTAATTTTGGGACACTTGTTACAAGGGAGGAAAGATCATGTTAATGAATGATTTTTTAAATCGTGTTGAAGCCAGAAATCCAGATCAGCCGGAATTCATGCAGGCGGTTCACGAAGTGGTGGAATCTGTATGGCCAGTCTACGAAAGCACTCCGGAGTTCTATCAGAGCAAGTTGCTGGATCTTATGGTGGAGCCGGAAAGGCAGATCAGTTTTCGGGTTAGCTGGATGGATGATAACGGAAAAATTCAGGTGAATCGAGCTTATCGAATTCAGTATAATAGCGCATTAGGACCTTATAAGGGTGGCATGCGGTTTCACCCGACAGTCAATCAATCCATTCTCAAATTCCTTGGATTTGAGCAGACCTTTAAAAACAGCCTGACGATGTTGGCAATGGGCGGTGGAAAAGGCGGCGCGGATTTTGATCCGAAAGGAAAATCCGATCATGAAGTCAGGCGTTTTTGCAAAAATATGATGATGGAGCTCTACCGTCATATTGGACCGGATGTGGATGTGCCGGCCGGGGATATCGGTGTTGGTCAGCGGGAAATAGGCTATATGTTTGGCGCTTATGGAAAAATTAAAAATGACTACACCGGTGTTTTAACCGGTCGCAGCCTTGGCCTTGGAGGAAGTCCGCTTCGTTCACAGGCTACCGGCTTTGGTGTCGTTTATTTTGTTGAAGAAATGCTTAAAAATGTTGGAGACTCCCTGGAAGGGAAACGAGTGGCGGTATCCGGTTCCGGTAACGTGGCCCAATACGCCATGAAAAAATTGGAAGAGTTAGGTGGTTTGGCGATCACAGCTTCAGATTCATCAGGGTATGTTTATGATCCGGAAGGGATCAAAGGCGAAAAACTTGATTATTTGCTGGATTTGAAGCAAAAGCAGCGCGGCCGAATCAGTGAATATGCGAAAAAATACAAAACCCAGTATTTTGAAAATAAGAAGCCCTGGGATGTCGCCTGTGACATTGCCTTGCCCTGCGCCAGCCAAAACGAGCTCTATGCGGAAGACGCGAAGGAATTGGTCAAAAATGGCGTGAAGTACGTTGCGGAAGGCGCCAATATGCCGACCACACCGGATGCCATGGCGATTTTCAAAGAAAGCGGAGTGCTTTTCGCTCCTGGAAAAGCGTCCAACGCTGGAGGAGTAGCCACTTCCGGCTTTGAAATGTCTCAGACCAGTCAGCGGCTCAACTGGGAGCCGGAAGAGGTGGATCGTCGGTTAAAAGGGGTTATGCAGTCCATCCACGCCCAATGCGCCGAACATGGAGCGGAGAAAAAGCAAATTGACTATGTAAAGGGTGCCAACGTAGCTGGATTTATCCGGGTTGCCAATGCAATGATCAGTCGGGGACTGGAATAAAGAAAGAGAGGTGGAAATTCGATGTCAATGAATGAGTTTTTGAACTGGGTAGAAGCCAGAAGTCCAAAAGAAACAGAATTTTTGCAGGTGATCCGAGAAACAGCAGAATCCATTTGGCCCTTTTATGAAAGCAAAAAAGAGCTTTATGATAATAGAGTGTTCCAGTGCATGGTAGAGCCAGAGCGGCAATTGGTTTTTCGTGTAAGCTGGGTGGATGATCAGGGCGAAATGCAAGTGAATCGCGCTTTTCGGATTCAATATAACAGTGCCCTTGGTCCCTATAAGGGTGGCATGCGTTTTCATCCGGAAGTGAATCAGTCTATTATGAAATTCCTCGGATTTGAACAAACCCTTAAAAACAGTCTGACATTACTCCCAATGGGTGGAGGTCAGGGTGGAGCTGATTTTGATCCAAAAGGCAAGTCTGAGAATGAAATTCGGCGATTTTGCAATAACCTGATGATGGAATTGTATCGGCATATCGGTCCCAATATAGATGTGCCTGCCAGGGATATGGGCGTCAGTGAACGGGAGATAGGGTATCTCTTTGGTGCCTATGGAAAAATCAAAAATGATTATACCGGTGTGTTGACAGGAAGAAGCCTTGGTCTGGGAGGAAGTCCTCTGCGAGTTGAAGCCGCCGGCTATGGAAATGTCTACTTTGCCGAAGAGATGCTGTCTACTATCGGCGAATCCGTGGAAGAAAAAACCGTGACGGTTTCTGGCTATGGAAACGTAGCCCAATACGTTATTGAAAAGGTAAACGAACTGGGCGGAAAAGTGGTGACGGTTTCCGATGCCTCTGGCTTTGTGCACGATCCGGAAGGGGTTAACGGTGAAAAATTAGAATACCTTAAAGAAATAAAAGCAGACCGGAATGGAAAGGTAAGCGACTATGCCGATCAATTTGGAGTGACGTTTTACCCAGATCAAAAGCCCTGGAGCATTCCCTGCGATGTGGCCATTC
Organism: Tindallia sp.; assembly: GCA_007134225.1. Classification (GTDB taxonomy): domain Bacteria; phylum Bacillota; class Clostridia; order Peptostreptococcales; family Tindalliaceae; genus Tindallia. The sequence goes on along the minus strand of SLLE01000197.1, from coordinate 14,551 downwards.
CCTGTGCAAACATTAATGATATTGGCGAAGAAGATGCAAAAGCCCTGCTGGCCAACTCCTGTCTTTGTCTGGTGGAGGGTGCCAATCGTGCAACGGAATCGAAAGCGGCGGCATTAATTAAGGAAAGCAACATGTTGTTTGCGCCGGGTAAAGCTGCCAATGCCGGCGGCGTGGCTGTTTCCGGGCTGGAAATGTCTCAGACCAGCCAACGCCTTAACTGGGAAATTGCAGAGGTGGACGATCGGCTCAAAAAAATCATGAAAAATATCCATGATCAATGCGTGGAATACGGAGATAATGGCAGTAAAGTTGATTATGTAAAAGGAGCAAACGTCGCCGCTTTTTTACGGGTCGCCGAAGCGATGTTAAGCAGGGGACTGGATTAACAATCCAGCCTCTTTTTTTTTTCGGCTTAATCGTCAGAAAGATTCCAAAATAACAGGAAAACTTGACAAGAAGGAAAAAATAGCATAAAGTCAGAATGAAGATTTTTCTGAGAAGGAATTCAGCATAAAACAGTGAAAAGACCTGTACATCCGTGGTTTTAAGCGTTGTATTAAAAAACCAGGTATGTTCAGGGCCGAGCCGTTTTTTGGAAAGCATACAGAGGAGCAGGATTAATTTACTGAGGGTGGTGAACAACTGACAATTTGTCAGGTACTATATGGAAAAATTAGTAATTAAAGGTGGCGTAAAACTTAAGGGTCAAGTTGATATCAGTGGATTCAAAAATGCAGCAGTGGCTATTATTCCCGCTACAGTGGCAGCAGGAGGACCCTGTGTCATTGATAACCTTCCTGGAATAAGCGATATAAAGATTTTAACCCAAATTTTGGAGAGTTTAGGTGCAAAAGTGGAACGAAAAGGACAGGATATGGACAATGGATCTCATTCTATTCGAATTGATACCACTGCCATGACGGAATGTTATGCTGACCATGAGACGGCGAAAAACTTAAGGGCGTCCTACTATCTGCTGGGAGCCGCCCTTGGTCGGTTCAAAAGAGCAAAAGTAGCCTATCCTGGTGGGTGCGACATAGGCGTACGACCCATTGATCAGCATATCAAAGGCTTTGAAGCCCTTGGTGCGACAGTTGCTATCGAACACGGTATTATTTCCGTGGAAGCGGAAAAACTGACAGGTGCTGAAATTTATCTGGATGTGGTCAGCGTTGGTGCTACCATTAATATTATGCTGGCAGCCATCCGCGCCGAAGGCAAAACCGTTATTGAAAATGCGGCGAAAGAACCACACATCGTTGATGTGGCAAACTTTCTGAACTGCTTGGGCGCTGATGTTCGTGGCGCCGGAACCGACGTTATTAAAATCAATGGTGTCCAGGAAGTGGGTGGATGTCATCATACGGTGATTCCGGACCAGATTGAAGCCGGAACCTATATGATCGCAGCGGCGGCCACTGGCGGCGATGTGACGATTAATAAAGTGATCCCCAAACACCTGGAGTCTGTCATTGCCAAGCTCCGGGAGATGGGTGTGTCAATAACACAAGAGGATGAGTCCCTGCGGGTGCGCGTGGATGCTTCTAAGGGACTTAAAAATGTCAGCATCAAAACCCTGGTCTATCCAGGGTTTCCCACAGATCTTCAGCAACCCATGAGCAGCTTGCTAACCGTTGCCAAGGGCATAGGCATGGTGACGGAAACTATTTTTGAAGGCCGGTTTAAGCACGTGGAACAGCTGAAAAAAATGGGAGCCAACATTAAAGTAGAAGGCCGTATGGCGGTCATTGATGGTGTGGATCGCCTCATGGGAGCCACTGTGACAGCCACGGATTTAAGAGCGGCGGCATCCCTTGTCATTGCCGGATTGATGGCGGAGGGCGAGACGGAAGTGGAAAACATTTTCTATATCGATCGGGGTTACGACCTCTTTGACGAAAAAATCACCCGTCTGGGTGCTCAGGTACATCGTGTTAAATGAAGAATTATGAATTAAGAATGATGATTTAAAGTTCAAAAAATGTTAACCCCGAAGGACAATCAATTCTCAATTCTTAATTCTCAATTAACAAAGACGTCCTGTGTCTTTGTTCTGGAGGCGATGAAATGACGGCAACTTTCTGCACCTTGGCCAGCGGAAGCAGTGGCAATTGCCACGTGCTGTCTGATGGAAATCAGCAACTGCTTATTGATGCAGGCCTCAGTGGAAAACAGATTCAAAACCGACTACTGGATGCCGGAATGACTCCTGAAAAACTGTCAGGAATTCTGGTAAGTCATGAACATTCAGATCATATTAAAGGCGCGGGAATTCTTTCGCGCCGTTTTCAATTGCCGATTTTTGCCAACGAAAAAACCTGGATGGCGATGGATGAAAAAATTGGCCCGGTGAAACCGGAGCACCGTCGGGTTTTTGACAGCCAAAAACCCTTTACCATTGGTGATATTTCTGTAACACCCTATTCTTTATCTCATGATGCAGCAGATCCTATGGGATTTGCCCTGGAAAGTCACTCCTTTAAGATCTGTTTGGCAACAGATATGGGTCATGTGCCGGACTCGCTTTATAAGGTGGCTGAAAATGCAGACCTTTTGGTGATGGAATCCAATCACGATGTCGATATGCTGCAAGTAGGCAGTTATCCATACTATTTGAAGCGGCGGGTATTATCGGATCATGGTCACTTATCCAACGAAAGCGCCGGATTTGCCGTGGTGGAAATGATTCGCAGAAACGTCAAAGCCATCCTTCTGGCACATTTAAGTAAAGAGAACAATTTTCCGGAACTTGCCTATTCCACCGTCACCGGCATTATGGCGGAAAATGGGATGAAGCCGACAAACGATATCCGTCTCAATCTCTCTACCAGAGAGGCTATCAGCTGTTTGTATGCTTATAAAAGCGGGTAGGATTTAAAAGCAATTGAGAATGATGAATGATGAATTAAGAATTGAAGTTCAAAAGATTGAATTCTCCGTATGTTGTGGCTAATAATACATAATTTTTAATTCTTAAGAACTGCCTTATTGAGCTTTGGAGGTGATAAAAATGGACGAATTCAAAAACAATGACAGACATAATCCTGAAGAACAAAACCAGGAAAGACATGAGTATGAAACCTCTCCTATGGATCCTGAACAGAAAGAAGATTCTAAAGAAGAAGGAGTCTCTCTAGAAATGGGAACTGCTCATGCCAACCATATGGGAAAAGTCATTATGCAGGAAGCGCAGCAGCAAAAGAAAAAAAACCGCGAAGAAAACAGCCGTAAGGGTATCTCCGGCGGAAAGCTATTTGTTATGTTGGTAGCAGCGGCACTATTGGGAAGTGTGATAACCGTTGCCACAGTATACCAGTTCCTTCCGGAAATCATGGCGCAAATAGGTCTTCCCAATGCATCGGATGCGAGACAATCTGTCGTGATTGAAACAACAGAGGATATTAGCGTATACACAGCAGTGGCCCAGAAAGCCATGCCTTCTGTTGTGGGAGTCAGCACGATACAGCTGCAAAGAGATCGCTTCTTCGGCACCCGCCGCGCAGAGGGACTGGGAACAGGTGTTATTGTGGATGAAAGAGGATACATTCTGACCAATTCCCATGTCATTGGAGATGGGCAGGCGGAAGAGCTGGTAGTGATGCTCCACGATGGAAGACAACTGCAGGCAGAGGTGCTCTGGTATGAACAGTCCATGGACCTGGCGGTTATCAAGGTAGAAAGTGATGTAAGCCTTCAACCGGCAGAGCTGGGAGACAGCGGTGACCTGGACGTAGGCGAAATTGCCGTGGCCATTGGAAACCCACTGGGACTGAACTTTGAACGCACCCTGACCCAGGGAGTCATCAGTGGTTTGAATCGAAGCATTCAATTGGGCCAGGGCGTCGCCATTGATAATTTAATACAGACGGACGCCTCCATCAACCCGGGCAACAGTGGAGGCCCTTTGCTTAATTCCCGGGGACAGGTGATTGGAATCAACACAGCGAAAGTGCAGACAGGGGAAGGTCTGGGCTTTGCCATTCCTATTAACACAGCTAAACCCATCGTGGATCAATTTATCGAACGTGGCGAATTCAGTCGTGTATACCTGGGCGTTCGTGGCTATAACGTCAGCGACTTTGAAGGAGCCACCGGTGTGGAATTAAGTGCCGAATACGGTGTGTATATTGTTGAAGTCGTAGAGGGTTCTGCTGCGGAATTTGCCGATATCCGAACTGAGGATGTAATTGTCGGTATTGGAGATGAAACCGTTGAAACCATGGGAGATCTGATTCGGGAACTGTATAAATACCGTCCTGGCGATGAGACTACCGTTGACTTCATTCGTAATGAGCGGGAGCTTAGCGTGGAGATCGTATTGCAGGAGTAAAGGACAGGACATGTATTCAGTCAAGAGCCTCGCCAGTTGGCGGGGCTCTCATGCGATAGGAGAGGTCTTGTATGAACATTACCATCATCACCGTAGGCAAAATCAAAGAAAAATACCTGACACAGGCCATCCAGGAATACAGTAAACGGTTAAGCCGCTACTGTAAACTGAGCCATGTGGAAGTGGCAGACGAAAAAGCGCCGGAACATTTAAGCTTTGCAGAAGAAGAGCAGGTGAAAAACAAAGAAGGCCAGCGTATCTTGCGAAATATATCAGATCAGCACCATGTCATCGCCCTGGAGCTAAAGGGAACCATGCTAAGCTCACAAGACTTTGCCAAAAAACTGGAAAAGCTGGCCCTCAATGGAAAAAGTCAATTAGCCTTTGTCATTGGCGGATCACTGGGTCTTTCTTCAGAAGTCTTAACAAGGGCCGACGAAAAGCTTTCCTTCTCAAAAATGACCTTTCCCCACCAATTAATGAAAGTCATCCTGCTGGAACAGGTTTATAGGGGCTTTAAAATCAATCGAAAAGAACCGTACCATAAGTAAATGAAATTATGATGTGGAGGTAACGATATGCGTGTTAGTGGGGTAGGATTAGTTGTTTTAGCAGCAATTTTGTGGGGCCTTTCCGGAGGGCTAGGCGGCTTCTTAATGGATAAAGGCTGGAATCCCCTGGTCATCTCCTTTTACAGAGGAACAGTGGGTTTAATATGCATTCTTATTTGGCTCTTCTTCCAGCCGTCACGGTGGAATAAGCCAATGCTGTTCTGGTCTATTGTTGCAGGCGTTGGAGTAGCAGGAAATTTTGGTTTTTACTTTATCAGCATTTCAGAGGCAAGCATTGCTGTAGCAGCAACCTTGATGTACACGGCGCCCATTTTCGTTTTCCTTATATCATACATATTCCGTCTGGAAGAGATGTCAATATTTAAATGGCTGGCCATCGTTTTTGTGATGGCTGGAGTGGTATTGCTGACAGAAGTGTACAACGTTGGCCCGGATAGCATTACGATGGTCGGACTGTTTTCAGGACTTGCGGCGGGGATGTCTTACGCGTTGTTCATTTTTGGTTTTAAATATGCAAACAATTACGGGCAGCCACAAGGAATTTTAACCATCGCATTCCTCTCCTTTTCAGTCATTATGCTGCCGTTCATCGACCGCGGTGAATTGGTATCCGTTTTAAGTTCAACGGATTTACTCTGGATGGTTCTTTTAGGAATTTTTGGAGCAGGATTGTCCTTCTTCTTTTATATCACTGGATTAAAACGAACCACATCGACTTCCGCTTCCATCATCGCGATGGTGGAACCGGTCACCGCCTCCCTTTTTGGATTTATTGTTCTGAGCCAAGTCCTTAGTGGAAACCAACTTGGTGGGATGGGGATCATTCTGGTGACCGTTACCATCTTAAGTGTGAAGCAGAGTCAAAAAAAGCCCCTCAACGTATAAGCAGCTTTATCAAGGATAAGGAGGACCCTATGCGAATCATCATTTCCCCTGCTAAAACCATGAATGTAAACAACGACTCCCTTCAGCATCAGCAGCTGCCGGCTTTTATTCAGGATACGGAAATACTGCTGGAGGAACTCCAGAGAAAAACCTACGGCGAATTGAAATCAATCTGGAGCTGCAGCGATAAAATTGCAGTGCTTAATGATGAGCGGATCCGAAACATGAATTTGTATCGAAACCTGACACCGGCCATTCTGGCTTTTGAAGGAATCCAGTATCAATATATGGCGCCTGTCGTATTCGATCACAATGACTTTGAGTACATCGAAAAGCATTTACGCATTTTATCAGGCTTTTACGGAATGCTTCGTCCTTTCGACGGCGTTAGCCCTTATCGGCTGGAAATGAAGTCCAGGCTTAAAGGAAAAAAAGTGGACTCTCTCTATGAATTCTGGAACCAAAAACTGTCAAAGCAGCTTTTCTCCGAAAGCCAATGCATTGTTAATCTGGCTTCAGAAGAGTACAGCAAATGCATCTCCCGCTACTTAACAGAAGACAACCATTTTCTCACCTGTATCTTTGGCGAAATGAAGGGCGAAAAAGTCATCGAAAAAGGCACCTTGGCAAAAATGGCCAGAGGTGAGATGGTGCGGTTTATGGCAGAAAATAAAATTGAGGACATTCAGGATTTAAAAAAGTTTAATCGACTAAACTATAGATTTGAAGAGGATTTGTCGGACGAAAACAACTTCATTTTTATCCGTCTGGATAGCGCATTCTAACCTTCAGATGGAGTTAAAACTCCACCTGAAGCTAAAAATCCTGTTTATTTCCAATCCCTAACCACTAAAGAGATGCGCAGCGTCTTCGTTCGCATGTTCAATTGACTCAATTTGTAATGGGTGATTAAATAATACATATGATTCTAATAACGGAGGTGCAGACATGCGTTTTATTCATACATCCGACTGGCATCTGGGAAAAGTCCTGAAAGAACAGTCGTTACTGGAAGATCAGCGGTACATGCTAGAACAGTTAGTGAAAATAACGGAAGAAGAAAAACCGGATGCCCTCCTGTTGGCGGGAGATCTTTATGATCAATCTGTTCCTTCGGCAGACGCGGTCAAACTGTTGGATCAGACTTTGCATCAACTTGTCGTCAAACTAAAAACACCGGTGCTGGCCATTGTCGGGAACCACGACAGTGCAGAACGGGTGCGGTTTGGGAATCGACTGATGAAAAGTGTGGGATATCACGTTGTCGGCAGTCTGCAGGAAGCCTTTGAGCCAGTGATTTTGAAAGACCAGCACGGAGTGGTGCAGGTATTTCTCATTCCTTATGCAACACCAGGACAGATTCGTGATTATTTCCAGCTGGAAAAAACGCCCAGCTATGCCGAAGCGTATCAGCTAATAATAGAAACCATTCAGCGAAAAATGGATCCGGCAATGAGAAGTATTCTGCTAACCCATGGCTTTGTCACCCCAGGAGGGGTCAAAATGGAGGCCACTTCGGACTCGGAACGTCAGTTGACTGCCGTAGGCGGAGTGGAACAAGTCCCGGCAGAATTGTTCCATGCTTTCCATTACGTCGCCTTGGGGCATTTGCATCGAGAGATGAAAGTGAACCGGGAGCATATTCGATACAGCGGTTCGCCCTTAAAATACTCCATTAGTGAAGAACATCATGAAAAAGGTATCACTCTGGTGGATTTGGATGGAGAAGGAAAAGTAGAGATCACAAAAATACCAATAGAACCGATCAGAGATATTCGGACCGTGGAAGGAAGTTTTCAGGAACTATTGAAGCATGAAAAATCCGGGGATTATGTCTTTATCCGTTTGCTGGATCAGAAACCCGTATCGGATGCTATGGAAAGAATCCGAACCGTTTATCCAAATGCCCTTCATCTCGGGCGGGCCAGCCGGGACAGAAACGTTGAAAACCCTATGACAGCAGAAGATATTGGGAAGAAAAGGCCCATGGAAATCATTACTGAATTTTACCGGCAGGTCCAGGGAGAAAAGCCTGACAAAATATCTGAAACAATTCTGGAAGAAGTGCTGGCGTCACTGATTCGCGAACAAAGGGAGGATACGCTATGATCCTGAACCAACTGATCATCCAGGCCCTGGGCCCTTATAAAGGAAAAGAAGTAATCGATTTTGATACGTTGAATAAAGCCCAGCTATTCGCCATCAGTGGCAATACCGGTGCCGGGAAAACAGCGATTTTTGACGGAATCTGCTATGCCCTTTACGGAAGAGCCAGCGGACAGCACCGCAGCAATGCGGAGGAACTGCGCTGTATCTATGCTGACGATGAAGACTACACTGAAGCGACGCTGGAGTTTACTATCCAGAGCCAACGATACAAAGCCAGTCGCCTAATGGGCCATATTAAACGAAACAATAAAACCAAAACTGGAGGAGCCATGGAGTTGCATCGGTGGACTGTTTCGGATGAAACAGCGGAGGCTGGCTGGGAATCCATGCTGGAATCAGGAAAGGTCAGCGAAATGAACGAAAAGGTGCTGGAGCTGACAGGCTTGGATGTGGACCAGTTCCGACAGATTGTGATGCTTCCCCAGGGTGAATTTGAAAAACTGCTGCTGGCAAAAGCGGAAGACAAAATGCGCGTCCTCCGTCAGATTTTCCATACCAGCCTTTACCAACGGTTTACGGAAAAACTGGATCAGAGAAGAAAAGATGCGGAACTGGAGTATCACCAGTACCGGCAAAACATACGAAGCCGGGAAGACAGCCTGGAAGAACTTCTAAAGGAAGAGGAAAGCCTGGCCGTTAATGAACTGTTGCAAGAAGGGGAACGAAATACCTATCGGCTCATGGAAATCTTGCCAAAAGATATCAAAAATCTGGAGGAAGAAGCCAAAAAGCTTGAAATGCAACTGGAACAACAGGATGGAAACATTCAAAAAGCAGATGAAGCCTACCATCAGGCCAAACAGAACAATCGTCAGATAGAGGAACTGGAATCCCAGCGACAGAAGATGAAGGAACTGCAAGAAAGAAAGGCAGCAATGGATAAGAAGCAACAATCACTGGAAGAGGCGCATAAAGCACAAAAAATTGAACATCTATACCGAAGAAGAGAAGAAAGCCGAAAAGAGTACGAACAAAAAACAAAGGGCTGGAAGTTGGCGGAAGAAAAGTTTAAAACAACAGAAGAAAAACTGGTGAAGGCGCAGAAAGAGTGGGAGAACCATCAAAAAGAAACACCTCTGCGACAAGAAAAAGAAAAACAATACAACCAAATGCTGGAAGCACTGCCAAAAGTAAAGGATCTTTCAGATAAAAAAGGAGTACTGCTTAAACAGCAGAAAGAAGCCGAAAAGCTTCAACAAGAGCTGGGCGGGATGAAAAAAACACTGCAATCCCTTCAGGAAAAACTGAAAGAAAAGAAAGAAGAGCGAGAAACACTGGCTTCCGAACTGGAGGAAGAACCACGGCTCCTTAAAAAGCAAAGCGCTCTTCACCAGCAGCACAAAGAACGGCAGGAAGTGATCCGGCTAAAAGATGAAGAAAAACAGTTGCAGGAAAAAACGAATAAAGCCCGTTCAGCGTGGGAGACCTGCAAAAAAGAAACGAAATCACTGGAAAACAGATGGATCGAAAATCAGGCAGCTTTCATGGCTGTGAATCTTCAGAAAGGCCAACCTTGTCCGGTTTGCGGCAGCCATGAGCACCCGAAGAAAGCTACCGGCCTGGGGGATGAGATCAGTCGGGAAAAACTGGAAAAAGCCAAAGAACAAGAAAGCGTTTCCAGCGGAAAACGGATTCAACTTGCCACAAAGCTTGAAACAACTCAGCAGGCAATACATGATTTGGTGGAACAGTGGGAAGTGGATCATAGCAGCATGGTAGAATTGAAGAAACAGGAAAAGACGCTGGCAGAAGAAAAGCTGGCTGTTGATGAAAAATTGAATCGTATCGAAAACCAGCGAAAAAAAGACCAGGAACTGAAAAGGGAAATGGACGCAGCGGAAAAGGAAATCGGCCAACTGTCAGAAAAACTGAAACAGGTGGAGGAAAAACGGCAGCATTTGGAGGAGCAGATGGCAGTCCGCCGGGGAAACATCGAAAGCATCCAGGAGTCCATTCCGGAAAATCTAATGAACTTGGAGCAAATGGAAACACAGATGAATAGCTTTGAGGAAGAATTGAAAAAGGCGCAGCAAGCCTACGAGAAAGCTGAAAAACAATACAGTCGTTTAAGAGAAGAGAGAGCTACTGCCGGTGCTAATCTGCAGAATGCCGGGGAGAATGCCAAAGAAGCAAAAAAAGTGGTGGAAACGGTTTGGCTGCAATGGCAGGAAAGTCTCCTGCGGGAAGGCTTTTCATCAGAGGAGGCCTATGCAGCCGCCAGCATGCCGGCAGAGCAGATTAAAAGCCTTCAGTATGAACTGCAACAGTTCCGGGATCAGTGGACCTTGACGGAAGAAAAAATCAAACACATGGAAAAAGCGCTGCAAAAAATGGAAAAAGCTGATTTGGAAGCCCTTCTTCAATATTGCAATCAATTGAGGCGGGAACAGAAACAACTGCAAAAAAAATACGGAAGAAAGGAGGCTTTAGTTCGGGAGGCCGCCAGCTTAAAAGAATCCATTGAGAAAGAATGGGCGATCTTGCAGCAGGTGGAAGAAAAACGAAACCGTTTTACAGAGTTGTACCAATGTGCCAACGGGACAGGAAATGATCAAAAGCTAGCCCTGGAAACTTACGTATTACAGCATTATTTTCACCGTGTGCTGGCAGCTGCAAACCTGCGCCTGGATGAACTGACCATGGGAAGATACCGGCTGGTGGCGGATGAAGAAAGGGAAAAGCATGGCGGACGCAGTGGTCTGGGAATCGATGTGATTGATTCCTTTAACGAGCAGCGGCGAAGTGTTAGAACCTTCTCCGGGGGAGAAAAATTTAACGCTTCCCTTTGCCTGGCCCTGGGCCTCTTTGACGTCATTCAGAGCGAAAGCGGCGGTACGGAAATGAAAACCATGTTTATTGATGAAGGCTTCGGTTCTTTGGACACCCAGGAATCGTTGCCGCGAGCCATTCAAATGCTAAACCGGATCCAGGAAACCGGCCGGGTGATTGGCGTTATTTCCCATGTCAGCGAAATGAAGGAACAACTGCCGGCTGTCCTGGAAGTCATAAAAAGACCCGATGGCAGCAGCACCACCAGCATACGGGTAAATGCATAACTGAAAAAAAGGGACAGGAAAACCGCTCATCCTGCGTGAACCCTCATCAATCGGGTATTATCTAAGGAACCTGAATCGAAAGGAGGGAAAGCATGCTGATTTCCCGTATTTTTGTATTGTATCGGGAGCGGTCTTCTTTTTTTGTCGAATTATTTATTCAACATCTGCACATCACATTTCTGGCCGTTACGCTGATCACGGTGATCGGATTAACCGTGGGCATTCTCATGACACGAAACCGCTGGCTGGCAGGAGGGATCCTGAGAGTTACCAGCTTTTTGTTTACCATTCCATCCATTGCCCTTTTTGGTGTATTAGTTTCCCTCACAGGAATCGGACTGAAAAGTGCCCTTATTGCCATCGTCCTTTACGGCTTACTGCCAATGATTCGAAACACCTACACTGGACTGACGGAAGTGGACCGGGAGATCGTGGAAGCGGCGGTGGGCATGGGCAGTACACCGGCTCAGCTGCTGTTTCGAATTCAGCTGCCCCTGGCCTTTCCGGTAATTTTCAGCGGGTTTCGCACCATGGTGGTTATGACCATTGCCCTGGGGGGCATCGCCTCCTTTATTGGGGCCGGCGGCATGGGCCGGGCCATCTGGCGGGGAATTTCCACTAACTTTCCGGAAATGACCATTGCCGGGAGCCTTTTGATTGCCGCCCTGGCCATTTTTACTGACTATCTACTGGGAATGATTGAAAGACTGGTCCGTTATCGTTATTTAGGAGAAGGAGGAGAAAAACATGAAGCATAGAAGAAAATGGATGATCCTACTGAGTTTGGTAGTGGCATTTAGTTTATTGGGAGGCTGCGCCGGAGAAGAGGAGGAAGAGCAACCGGAAACGGGGAAAATTGTGCTTGCCAGTAAGCCTATGACAGAGCAATTTATTCTGGCAGAAATGTTAACGTTGCTGATTGAAGCAGAAACGGACATTGAAGTGGAACAGACCCTGGGCATCGGTGGTGGAACATCCAACATTCATCCCGCTATGATCAACGGAGAAATCGATCTTTATCCGGAATACACCGGAACTGGCTGGCTTTTTGTTTTAAAAGAAGAACTGATCCGTGATCCGGTTCAGCTATATGAAGCAACGAAGAATTCCTACGCTGAGGAATACCATATTCATTGGACAGGCCTATATGGTTTCGAAAACACATATGGAATGGCGGTCCTCAGGGAAGTGGCAGAAACTTATGACCTTGAAACGATATCGGATTTGGCGGCGGTCAGCCCTCAACTAACCTTTGCCACCAACAGTGATTTTTTCGAAAGAGATGACGGATATCCGGGACTTCAGGAAGTGTATGGCCTTGATTTTGGAACGCTGAAGGAAATCGACATAGGTCTTCGCTATGATGTATTAAGCAGTGGCAACGTAGACGCCCTGGCAATTTTTACTACAGATGGTCAGCTGGAAGAAGCTGATGTGGTGGTTCTGAAAGACGACAAGTATTTCTTCCCCGGTTATGATGCTGCCACCCTGATTCGTCAGGAAACACTGGACCGTTATCCTGAACTGGAAGAAGTATTGGAAAAATTGACTGGACTTATTCCTAATGAAGCAATGATTGCAATGAATTATGCCGTGGAAGTTGAGAATGAAGATCCGGCGAAGGTAGCAGAAGATTTTCTGCGGGAGAAAGGACTGCTATAAATGGCTGTCATCGAATTCCAGAAAGTCACCAAAGCTTACGGCGATGAAGTCGATGTGCTTAGAGGACTGGATCTGAAGGTTGAAAAGGGAGAGTTTCTGACGCTGTTGGGAGAGTCTGGCTGCGGCAAAACCACGATGCTGAAAATCATTAACCGAATGGTTTCTTTCGACACCGGTCATGTCTGGATCAGGGGGCGGAAGCTGAGCGAATGGGACATCGTGACCCTGCGCCGGGAAATTGGCTATGTCATTCAGCAGATTGGGCTTTTCCCTCATATGACGGTGATGAACAACGTGGCTTATGTCCTGTCCCTGCAGGGGATTCCAAAAGTAAAACAGCGTCAGCGGGCAGAAGAACTGATGGAACTGGTGGGTCTGCCCCAGGAGTTTCTCAGGCGTTACCCAAGAGAACTGAGCGGCGGCCAGCGGCAGAGGGTAGGGGTCGCAAGAGCCCTGGCCGCCAGCCCGGAAATTATTCTGATGGATGAACCCTTCGGTGCTGTAGATGAGCAGACCAGAAACCTGCTCCAGGATGAACTCCTCAACATTCATCAGCAGCTCCAATGTACCATTATCTTTGTGACCCACGATATCCAGGAAGCCGTGAAGCTGGGCACCCGGATTGTCCTGATGAACCAGGGGCGGATTGAACAGGCCGGTACCAAAGAAGAACTGATTCTTCGTCCGGCCAACGACTTTGTCCGCCGGTTCATGGGAACCAAAGGCTTTATGGCTCTATTGGATGAAAAGAAGATGAAGCATCTTTATCAGCAGATCCTGGAGGAAAAAATCAGCATGGAGGAAGTTTATCTGAGATTGAAATGAGAATCAGGAGATGGGAGGGGACAACATGTCATTTCATTTCAAAGATATCCAGGATGCCTACATGCGCATCAGGCCATACGTGCGGCAAACACTACTGGAAGAATCCTATTATTTGAAGGGGCAAAGAAGGAACGTTTTTTTTAAGCTGGAATCCCTTCAAAAAGTCAAAAGCTTTAAAATTCGGGGTGCTTTCAATCGAATGCTATGCCTGACGGAAAAAGAAAAAACCCTGGGAGTGACAACCATCTCCTCTGGGAATCATGGCATTTCCGTCAGTTATGCTGCATCTGTTTTGGACATAGAAAAAGCGGTGATCATTGTTCCGGAGACAACACCTCAAAGCAAAATAGACAAAATAAAGTATTATGGAGCAGATGTCCGGTTGATGGGAAAAGATTACGATGAGGCTCACGCCCTGGGAGAAGCATATATTATCGAAAATGAGTTAATCAATATCGATTCCTATGATCGGGACGAACTGGTATATGCGGGTCAGGGAACCATTGCCGTGGAGATATTGGAGCAAAATAGCGAGATCGACACCATTGTGGTACCTATTGGAGGAGGCGGCCTCATCACCGGAGTTGCTGTTGCGGCAAAAGCCATGAAGCCGGATATTCGAGTCATCGGAGTGCAGACAGAAGCCTGTCCCGCCATGATTCAATCCTACTCCGATGGGATTTGTCATGCAGAATATCCAAGTGATCCCTCTCTCTGCGATGCCCTGATTGGTGGGATTGGATCCTTAAGCTACGAAATGGCGCACCACTATGTTGATGAATTTTTAGCTGTTTCGGAGGAGAGCATCGGAAAAGCCGTCAGCTTTATGGCAAAAAAAGAAAAATTGATCCTGGAGCCTGGAAGCGCTACGACAGCGGCCGCCATCATGGAACATGGTGAACGGATCCGCGGGAAAAACGTTGCCCTGGTGATCTCCGGCGCCAATATAGACGGAGATCTTCTGACAAAACTGCTCCACAAGTATCCATAACAGGAGAAGCAAAAAGGACGCAGGACCCTGTTAACGAACCGGATGAGAAATGGGAGGGAGA
>SLLE01000068.1 GCA_007134225.1 Tindallia sp. | reverse complement strand
TAAAATGAGCCAGCTTGTAAACCAGTTGTGGTTTACAAAACAGACTGTTGGGACAAAAAAGATGGGCTCCTTTTTCCACCAGTTCGGTATTGCAGGCCGGGCAGTGGTTAGGCTTCGTAATAGGTTCGCCCGAATCTTCCGCCTCTAACCGGCCCATTATTTCCGGAATCACATCGTTGGATCGCCTCAGCCAGACCTTTACACCCAGTTGCAACTTTTTTCGCTGTATGTCTTCCCAGTTGTTGAGAGTTGCCCGTTTCACGGTAACTCCGCCTACTTCCACCGGCGTCAACACAGCCGCTGGTGTCAGTTTTCCCGTCCTGCCGACTTGCCAGATTACTTCTTCCAGTATGGTGGTCACTTCCTGGGCTTCAAATTTATAGGCCACCGCCCACCTGGGAAATTTTTGTGTATAACCAAGGACCTGACGCAATTCCATTTGATTGACTTTTATTACAACCCCATCTACCATATAATCCAGTGAAGGGATTGCTTTTTCCATTTCCAGAACACAGTCTACTGCTTTCTCCAGGCTCTCAGCCGAATAAATTTCCCGACTGACAGGGAAGTGCTGCTCCCGTAAGAATTCCAGCATTTCTTCATGAGTCTGAAAGGTTTTTTCATCGCAATAACCAGTCTGATAGCATAGCATGTCCAGTTTTCGGGTAGCTGTTACTTTCGGATTCAGGTTCCGAAGCGCTCCAGCTGCACCATTTCTTGGGTTTTTCAATGGCTCTTTTGCCTCTCGGTTATAAGCTTCAAAGATGGAGAGCCGCATTAATCCTTCTCCCTGCACCTCCAGGGTTCCTTTAAAGGGGATCGATAACGGGACTGCATTAATGGTCTTCACCTGTGGCAAAATGGCTTCTCCCACCGAACCATTGCCACGGGTGG
The DNA here is from genome assembly GCA_007134225.1 of Tindallia sp. Taxonomy (GTDB): domain Bacteria; phylum Bacillota; class Clostridia; order Peptostreptococcales; family Tindalliaceae; genus Tindallia. The sequence continues at coordinate 10,938 of SLLE01000068.1, read as the reverse complement.
CCGCCTGAACCAGGTAGCCGTCACGATACGTCAGGTTAACGGTTAACCCGTCATACTTATATTCCAGTATATAGGTGGGATGCTCCGCTCCCTCCGGCAGGTTTTTTCTTAAACGCTGTTCCCAATTTCGAAGCTCATCCGGATTTTTCACCTTGTCCAGACTCCATAAGGGTTGAAGATGCTGATGCGGTTGAAAAGATTGAAGCGGCTCGTCACCGATGCGCTGCGTCGGAGAATCTGGTAACCGGTAATCTTGTTCCGTTTCCAGCCTCTCCAATGTTTCATAGAGCTGATCATATTCCTGATCGCTTACCAGCGGTTGATCCAGTGCATAGTAGTGGTATCGATAGTGATTCAATTGCTGAACCAGTTCATGGATTTTTTCTATTTCTTCGCTCCGGTTCAAAACAACTCACCTCATTTAGGTTATTCTTCGGTGGTCAGTTTTACATAGTCCAGGTTGATTTTTTTCAAGCCGCCACCAGGAAAAGCAATGGTGACCAGTTCATTGGTTTTGGATACGACGGTCCCACTCCCAAAAACCGGATGGCTTACTTTTTGACCTGATTTTATTTCTCTGTTTTCACCGACGTGTTTGGGCGCTGCCGTTGCTGACATCGGTTTCATTTCTTTTCGCTGCCATCGTTGTTTTTGCTGTTTCTTTTGAAACTCTTCCTGACGTGGTTCTTTCGTCTTCTGGTTTTTTCCTAACTCTTCAATGCAGTCTGCCGGAATTTCTTCCATAAATCGTGATGCTCTATTATACCCTGTAAAGCCATACAGCGTCCGGCTTATCGCATTACTCAGAAACAGTTTTTCTTTTGCCCGGGTAATCCCTACATAACAAAGGCGACGTTCCTCTTCTTCATTTCCCTCTTGCAGTGACATGCTGGAGGGAAAAATGTTTTCTTCCAGGCCTGGCATAAAGACCACCGGAAATTCAAGTCCTTTGGCGCTGTGCAGCGTCATCAGCAGTGCACTGGAATCTTCCTCTTCTTCCATGGAATCAACAGCTGCTTCCAAAGCAGTCCCGGCCAGGAAATCCTCCAAGGTCTCTTCTTCTGCTGTTTGATCAAATTCACGGGTTAGTGAAAGAAATTCCATCAGGTTTTCCAGTCTGCCCTGCGCTTCCACACTGCCGTCATCTTTAAGCAATTGTAAATAGCCGGTTGTTGCGTAAATTTCTTCCACCAGCTCTGTAACAGCATATTCCTTCTTTTTTTTCACCCAGTTTCCGGTCATGCCAATAAATTTTGCCAGAGAATTGGCCGCCCGACTGCTGATTCGATGACGCCATTGATCCGTTTCTGTTAGCATTTGCCACAAGGATAATCCTTGGTCTGAGGCGAGTATTTCCAATGTTTCAACCGTTTTATCCCCTATGCCGCGGCGTGGCGTGTTTAGAATCCGTTTAAGGCTTAGTTCATCTTTTGGGTTTTCAATAACCTTTAGGTAGGCTAAAATATCCTTGATTTCCTTCCGATCGTAGAATCTTGTTCCACCGTAAATCCGGTAAGGAATGCCGGTTTTCATCATAGCCTCTTCCAGGACGCGGGACTGTGCATGGGTTCGGTACAGCACGGCAAAATCGCTGTAAGGATGTCCCTCTTCATGAAGGCTTTGCATGGATTGCACCACAAAGTCTGCCTCAGCGTATTCATTTCCACATCGACAGTATTGCAGTTTTTCTCCTTTTATGCCTTCTGTAAACAATTTCTTTGCTTTTCGATAACGATTATTCGCCACCACCAAATTGGCGGCCTTCAGAATGGTTTCCGTGGAACGGTAGTTTTGTTCCAGTTTTATGGTTCGCGTATCCTTGAAGTCTTTTTCAAACCCCAATATATTTTCAATGTCGGCTCCCCGCCAACCATAAATGCTCTGATCATCATCACCAACCACGCAAAGGTTCCGATGTTTTACTGCCAGTGCTTTCACCCATATGTATTGAGGTTTATTGGTGTCCTGGAATTCATCCACCAGCACATATTTAAATCGCTCCTGATAGTAGCGAAGTACTTCCGGTGCTTCCTTAAACAGTTGCAGGGTTTTTAAAATTAAATCATCAAAGTCAAGGGCGTTATTTTGATACAGTTTTTTCTCATAGAGTTCATATAAATTGGCCAGGTGTCTGGCATAAAAATCTTTTTCGTTCTGCTTTTTACATTCTTTAACGCTAATCATGCTGTCTTTCATTTTACCAATCCATCCACTGACCGCCCGGGGACTGTATTTCTTGTCATTAAGATTTAATTGTTTCAGGCATTCTTTCAACAATACCTGTTGGTCCTGGGCGTCATAAATGACAAAGTTGGTGCCATACCCCAGCCGATGAATGTCGCGCCGCAGCATTCGGGCACAGGCGGCATGAAAGGTGCTGATCCACATGCGGCCGTATTGACCTCTCAGCAGTTGATTCACCCGTTCTTTCATTTCCCGGGCCGCTTTATTGGTAAAGGTGATGGCCAGCACATCGCCCGGATCCACGGACTGGTGCTCCAGAAGTCTTGAAATTGCTAGCGGAACCGGCGTATTGAGATCAGAATTCTCCTCGTGCCATTGCTTGAATGACGCATAGTCCGCTTCCGTCATCCCCTCCGGGACGTCATCACTGCCATAAGCTGGACCAAAACGAATCGTATGTCCGATTCGATTCACCAGCATGGTGGTCTTACCGGAACCGGCTCCCGCCAGAACAAGGCAGGGTCCCTCCGTATGAAGCACGGCTTCTTTTTGCGCCGGATTCAGATGGTCATATTGACCCTCGATGATCGTATCTCTCAGCTGACAGTATTGCTGCTGCCAGGATAGTGAATTCATAAAAAACCTCCTTTCAGGAGAATAGTATATCATAATTAAAAAAGGAATGGTGCTTTAGCCATTCCTTTTAGTACATAATAAGTGGATTATACCGCGACAGTATCTCCCAGTATTTTATCATAATTCTTAGCAGGGGTATATCTTCATTTAAACAAGTGTCTGTTTTTCTGAACAAATATTTCGAGATCCCTCTCTCCCACTCCTTCTAACTGAAGCTGAAAAATTGTTTCCATCCACACTCCCATCTGAGGTCCAGCGGGAATTCCCAGTTTTTTCAGCTTTTTCCCATTAAATTTCCGCTTCGGAGGATTTTGGGGCCAATGGCATCGGATCATTCGAATTTTGTCTCCCATTTCCAAGGCTTCAGCAAATAAAGTCATTTCTTCTTCAGAAAAAAGCAGGGCCATTCGAAGAAAATCTGCGGGTCGGTTGGCCTTTGTCAATAAGTCCAGCGCTTTCACCCTTTGTTCCAGGGAAACGCTTTTTTGATGATGTCGGCTCAATGCATAGAAGGAATGACGAATCTCCCTTAAGCACCGTTTTTTCTTTTCAGTCTCAGCCAAGCTTTGAAAAGGTTTTCCATCAAACAATATAGGATAGCGGTGAAACTGCAATAGGCTCCACATAAAAAGTTCTGGTGAGTCGCTCTGTTCTCGGTATCGCACCCATTTTTTTAGCTGCATTTCCAAATCCATCGCCCTTATGCCTTCCAGAATTGGGATCATCAGCCCTGTTGCTTTCATAAAACCGTATCCCAATTCCGGAAAGGGGGCCAGGATCCATTTTTTATACTCTTCATAAATTCGTTCCATGGGAATGGAACCTATGTCCGTTTCTTTCATTTTCAGCAATGTGTTTTTTTCAATGGTCAAATGGAAACGAGATGCCAGCTGAAACGAGCGATACACGCGCAAAGGATCTCGCTGGAAAGAATAAGGCCCCGCCATCCTTAGCACCCTTTTTTTTAGGTCTTCAAACCCTCTCAGCGGATCTTCCAGTCGATTGTTGATGGCATGCCGGTAAATGGCATTAAGGGTAAAATCTCTTGTTTTTGCGTCTTTCATCAGGGATTGCCCTGAAATGGATATTTCCACGGGAATTCCAGATATTGCCCATACGGGCTGCACCTTTCCATATTTTTTCCAACTGCCAAGGGATGATAATGCTGCTTCCAGCCTTTCTGCTGTCAGATTAAACACGATCAAATCAAGATCTCTGGCGGGACGGCCCAGTAATGTATCCCTGACGCAGCCGCCCACCCAGTAGGGGTTACCGCCGACTTTGCTAATTTTTTGAACCAGTTGTTCTTTATCCATTTGCGGGCTCCATTCCTGTTTATCCGGTGGCTTTAGCGCATTCTCTCATCCAAAACCACCAATTCGGTTATTTCCCCATTCAATGCCATGTCCGAGGCTTCAATGGTTATGCGCACCAGTATTCCTCCCAGATTTACTTCTGCCATTTTTTCTGAAAGCTTACGCACGTCATCTACTGCCTCTTTACCAACAGCCAAAACTCTGGGATGCTCTTCGATGACCACTTCCACAAACTGACTGTCCAAAGCTCCCTGATAGAATCCTTCTACCACCACCTGGTCAATTCGGTTCAACCTGTTAATCACCAGTGTTTCCTGTTCCTCCGACTCATGAAATTGAATGGATACCAGTTGACCCGGCTTCAAGGGTCTTCTGGCAAGTTTCTCTCGCACGTTCTCAGCCAGTCTGAATTCCTGAAGTCCATAAGGAGCTCCCAGGAGATTTAATTCCAGATAATAGCTGTCTATCAGATTAAACACGGTGGCGGTGCTGATGCCGTCGGTAACTTCAGTCATCGCCATGGATACATCTTCAGAGTCTTCCGTTCTCTCCCAAGCCTCCTCCGCTTCAGCGGAAGCGAAGTGTATTTTATCTGCATCTTCAACGTTAAAAGAAAACACGGATTCATCCAGATCTACGTCAACGGAGAGGCTTGTAAACTCGCGAGTCATGCTGTCTCCATTACTGTGATTTACCTCTTGTTTTAACGGAAGCTGTAAGTGTTCATCCACCCAAATCCTGTTAAATGGCTGTTCCGGGTCGTATCGGTATTCATATACGGTAACGGAATGCCCGTTGATGGTTTCATGCCCCAGGAGATTTACGTCCGGTGCATTCCTGATTTCTTCCAGCATGGTTCCCAGGTGATAGTCCGACAAATAGAAATCCAGAGCTTCCGGTCCAATGGCTTCGATGGTTATTTCATCTGATTCTTCGCCCCGATAGGAAACCATGAACCTGCCACCGTCATAAATCCGGGTTAAGGGTTCTCCATCTTCTACCCTTTTTACGGAAACAAACTGATTTGGTTTTTGATAGGTGATTTCCACGGTTTCCTCCCATGATTCATCATCCAGCTCATGGGCTACTTCCATCGTACCCACATAATTATCCAACATCTGGTAGGCTTCAGCAACAAAGGCGAAGGTGCCGTTATCCATTTCCATCATCGTCCGAGGTGCCATTTCTTCTGGAGCTGAATCCATGGCGAGAAAATCTGCGTCATCCTGCTGATCCTGCATTTGAATAAAGCCTGCGATTAAAAATATCACCGCGGCGGCTGATAGCCATTTGACCCAGGCTTGTCTTCGTATTTTCGAACTCCCGGACCGCTTCTGTTTTTCCTTAGTCCACTCCCAGGAAACTTCGTCACTCCTGAGCCTTTTAACACTCCTAACGGTTTCCAGCATGGCTGCCGTATCCTGATCTAAGTTTGGAGGTGGGGTGGGCTTGCACTCCATGATCAATTCATCAATAAAATCGTTGAGGTATTCCTGTTCGTTGTATCGATTATTTTGTTTATCCATTGAAATACCCTCCTTCCTCCAGTATCTCCTTTAGTTTCTTAACCCCTCTAAACTGAAGGCTTTTAATGGTACCCACCGGCTTTCCCAGCCTTTCTGCCACTTCATTCAAAGGGTACCCCTCCACAATGCGCCATACCAAAACCTGCTGGTATACTTCCGGCAGCTTTTTTAGCGCTTCCCGCAACACCATGTTTTCTTCAAGCATATGATTTTCTGTCACAGGTGTACTTTTTTCTGTTACCTGGTTGAGTTCCACCACTTTTGGACTTCTTCCTCTTTGGCGCCAGGTATCATAAATGGTGTTCCTGATGGCAGTAAAAATATAGGCGCGGATTTTTTCCTCTTCTACGTTGCCTTTTTTCACTTGCTGAAACACCTTTTGAAAAACTTCTTGAGTCAGTTCTTCCGCCTCTTCTTTACTCTGTAGCCGATAATAGGCATACTGATAGACCTGCGGCCAAAGGTTTTCGTAGGTTTCCTGAAACATTTTTGTGTTTGATGAAACGGATTTCATGCGCTGCACCCTCTTTTCCGGCCATTTTTTCCATCTCTATCTATTAATACGCAAAGGATTGAAAAGGGTTGCATTATAGTAGAATTAAATTTATGATAAAGTTAGTATGCGAAAAGCAAAGAAGCATGACCCTTTGGTCACGCTTCCTTAAAACTATTTTCAATTAGTTGTACCAGTTCTTCAAATGCCTGTGTTTCATCCGGTCCTTTTATCACCAGATGGATCTCTTCACCCTGACGAACGCCCATACTCATGACGTTCATGATGCTTTTTGCATCATACTTATTACCGCCCCGATAAATATAAATATCCGATTCGAAGCGCATGGCATGCTTAACCAATACCGCTGCAGGCCTTGCGTGAATTCCGGTTTCGTTCGTGATCAGGAGGGTTTTTTCCAGCATAGGAATCCTTCCTTTCTGTAAAGTCAATTTAATCAAGCTAGTAATAACAGGAAATTTCTGAATCCTCTTACACTATTGTACCGTAAAAGGGCTCATAAAAAAAGTGTTAATTGAAAAACATTTAACAAGGAGGAATAGCATTGAGCGATGATTATCAGTTTGATCAGATCATTTCACGAAAAGGAACGCATTCCATCAAGTGGGAGTTTGGAAAGACTTTTTTAAATAACGACGACATTTTACCGATGTGGGTCGCCGATATGGATTTTCCCAGTCCCCCCGCGGTGGTGAAGGCGGTTGAAGAGAGGGCCCGTCACGGCATTTACGGATACACCGGCATCTCTGACGAGTACCTGAATTCGGTGGTAAGTTGGATGAAACGCCGTCATCAATGGGCTGTAGATCCGGAAGAAATCATCTTTATTAACGGCGTCGTCCCGGCTCTTAATATGATGATGCAGAGCTTTGCCCATCCAGGGGATTATGTTGTTATTCAACCACCTGTCTATTATCCTTTTTTCAGTGTCATCCGAAACAACGGACAACTTCCACTGTTGAATACGTTGTTGGAAGGAAAAGACGGCTACATGATGGATTTTGACGATTTGGAAGTCAAGCTTAAAAATTCTCGAACCACCATGATGATTCTATGCAGTCCGCACAATCCGGTGGGTCGCGTATGGAATAAAGAAGAACTTCTTAAGGTGGCTGAATTGTGTTTGGAGCATGACGTGTTGCTGGTCTCGGATGAAATACATCAAGACTTAGTTTTTGAAGGCTATCGCCACATCCCAACCGCTACCCTTTCGAATGAAATCGCCATGAATATCATTACCTGTACCGCACCAAGCAAGACTTTTAATATGGCAGGTCTTCAGTCTTCTAACATCATGATCCGTGATGAAAAAAAGCGCCGGGTTTTTTCCCAGACGCTGGAGCGTAACGGTGTTTTCGGAATGAATCCCTTTGGCGACGTTGCCACTATTGCTGCATATGAACATGGCGATGTCTGGCTGGATGCACTGATGGCGTACTTGCAGGGAAATCTGTCATATTTACAAAATTTCATCACCCATCAATTACCGGAAATCAAGCTGACTTCGCCGGAAGCCACCTATTTAGCTTGGCTGGATTGTCGTTCTCTCGGCTTAAATAAGTCGGAACTGGAGAAACAACTGGTTGAAAAAGCAGGCGTTGCCCTTAACCAAGGGCATACCTTTGGTGAGACGGGCGCAGGCTTTGTTCGTCTAAATTTCGCATGCCCCAAATCTATTCTGGAGGATGGCCTGGAACGAATTGAAAAGGCATTATATGTCTTCAGTCGCTAGTCAGTTTGTATGTCTAACAGCTCTGCGATGCCGGTGTATAAATGATCCGTGACTCTCTGTTCCAAGAGTTCTCCTTCCGAACTGAAAAGGGCATATCCTCTTTTGATTACATCCGGATTGTCCGCAACGCCGGTATAACGGAAAAATGTTGCTTCCGGATCAGACAGGATCTGGAAGTGGAGATCCCTATTTTCTATCAATTGAGCATGATTCGACGGAACATCAGCACTGACACCGTACAAACGATACCCTTTATTTTCTATTTCTTCCAGAATTTCGTTCAGCTGCTCCAGCTGATTAACACAAACGCCTCAGGCTGTTCCCAAAAAGAAGGCAAAGACTGTTCCGTTTTCAGCTTCATCCGTCAGCTCGGCAATGTTTCTGGCCTCTTCACCTTCATCCATCAGCGATATATCTTCCAGTTCTGATTCTATTTGTATTTCGTCCACTCCATTAGCTGGAGCTTCTGCCTGGTTTCTAAAAGACTGAATGCCTAAAATAATAACAATGACAATTAGTATTGCAGCTCCCGTAATCATGATTCTCATTGCTTTTTTTCCTTTTTCCGGTTGTATGTTCTTCTTAGCTTTGTTCCGTTTAATTTTTCTGGTTTGTGACATGTTCACATTCCTCCCTATATATCAGTTCATCCACTTTTTACCCTACTGTGCTTTTTCTACGCATGCTTTCAATGGCACGCCGTTTATTCCTTCATTATGGGGGTAAAATATAATCTGATAGAGATATTTCGCTTACTGAATAAACAGCTGAAGGGGATGGTATTGTGAAGACCGAAAAGTCAGAATTGAAAAATGTTGAATGGTGGTTATTACTGGCGGTCCTCGGAATTATTCTGGTCGTTATTTTCGCTGTTACCAATGCAGGCCCGGTTCCTTTTCAGTTTTTTCTTTGGCAGTATGAAATCAGTCTGGCACTCCTGATTTTTCTTTCCGTTGCTGTGGGGATCGTAATTGCTGTCAGCCTGGGTCTTGTAAAACAGTATAAAAGCCGGAAAACCTTCAAAGATCTTTATAAAGAGATCGATGCTTTAAAGCTGGAAAACGAAGCCTATGCAAAAGAATTAGAAGCAATAAAAGAAAATGAAAAAACTGTTCCAGAAGAAGATCCTCCCAAAGACAAATTGGAAAATACAGCAAAAGATTCAACCATTAATGATTTTCCTGCATTACCGCCGGAAGAATGAATCAAGCCACTGCTTATCGTTTTTTAAAAGTGTCACGATCTCGTGGCGCTTTTTTTCTTTTCCAATTTTCATGAGCGATTCAGATGCTTTAATAAGGTACGCCGCCTTGTTGTAATGATCTCTTTTAACTTTACATTCAACCTGGGCATTTTTAATCTTTTGGGCCCATTCCTGAAATGAGTATTGTTTCAGTGATTCTAATTCATAGGATTTTGCAATTGCTTCTATTAATGTCAACAATAAATCCTTATGGGAAGATTCCTTTGGCAACTCAAAAACGTCTATCATTTGAGGAATTGCTTCTTCCATAAAGATTCGGTTAAGTGTTTTTTGGTGATCTAAATCCAAGATGGCGCAAATCTTGCGTTGGATTTCCCCGGACCATCGAAGCAGTGCTTCCAGTGCCTCTTCATCCGTCGGCGCACCGTAGATGTAATAGTGCTTCCCATCCAGGTGATCCAATACCTTTAATGTGTCCAGGTATCCCAGCTGGAGATTTCGCCGGCTTTGTTCCGTTGAAAAATTAAGCACTCTACCCAATTCGCGTTCAGGGCAAATATAAATAATTTCCGTATCTCCCGGATCGATCTTCAGGATCCTTCCCCTTCCGTACAGTCGCACTGCATATATTTTAGGGTATTGCTTTCGAAGCAACATATTGATGGGTAAGTTATTATAGAAGCTTCCATCTAAAAATCGTTTACCATCAAATTTTCTATCTTTAAAAATTGGTAAGTAGGAAGAAGCCATTAAATAGTCTGCCAGTTTTCCCTGGGGCACGTCTTCTTTAAACAGCTCTAAGGGTTCCATGTCAGTCAGTGAATAGGTGACAAAACCAAAATCTTTGGGGGACCTTCGGATTTTATCTTCGCAAATCATCCGTTGCACCAAATCATACAATGGTGATGTGTCCACCCCTGAATTCTTCACTATTTTCCTGATTTCTTCTATCAAAATTCCGACATTTTTTTGATCCAGCTTCCAGTCAGTGATCAGTTCATTAATTTCATCATCAATGGAAAGTACTCGACTCGGCTCTATGTTGTACCATGTTTCCCAGGCCAGGTCAAAGTCATCCTGTAAAATCATGGCGCCATTCAATGCTCCTACTGAAGTTCCGGCAACCCCGTCAAACTGGATTCCTTTTTCCCTAAAGGCTTTCCATGCTCCAATCTGGTAGGCTCCTTTAGCGCCACCGCCTTCTAGTGTCAAACCAATCATGATGATCGCTCCCTGTTTTATGAAATCGAACCAGTATAATTCCAAAAGATGGTATTACTTTTTTACCCAATCTCTTTCTTTGTCAATCTTACAGCTATTGATCAGAACAAAGACGCTTCGCGTCTCTTTAGTGGTCAGGGGTTAGCCTGTGCCCGAAGGGTGGAAAATCAAAATCAAGAACTTAAAGACTTATCCATAAAAAAGAAGAGAAGATCGCTTCATCTTCTCTTCTTGAATAAACATGATTTTTAAAACGGTTGTTATTAAAATGCTTGTGCTTATTCCTGATCCGGTGCTTCAGTTTTGAATAATATTCCAAAACCCTGAACCAATAAGATGATGGCCAGAATAAAAAGTATAATTGGGAATATCACTAGAATCCAGTTTCCAGCCACAAAGTTGTTTCGTCCCAAGAAGATAAGTGCCAGCAGTGTAGCAGCAAACATAAAAACAATTGGAAAAATAAACATTTTGTACCCTTTTTTGATTTTTTTCAGCCATACGGCTACCGCCATCAGCGATAATGCCGCAAGTAACTGGTTGGCTGATCCAAAGATCGGCCAAATCAGCTGCCAGCTGGTAATCGCCAGCAAGCCGCCAAGTAC
>SLLE01000107.1 GCA_007134225.1 Tindallia sp. | reverse complement strand
TCAGCTGAAAGTTGAACGTTGAAAGTTGAAAAAGTGCAGAAAAGCAGGTTCCAGAAGTGCAAGTGACAGGTGAAAAGAGAACAGGTTATAGGGTGTATCCCCTCTCCCCTGGCGGGAGAGAGGGTTAGGGTGAGGGGGATACTGTAACGTGTATGCAAAAGCAATTATAAAAAGCGGGTGAGAATAAATGCGATACGATGCTGGAAATTATGATGTATTGGTGGTTGGCGCCGGGCACGCCGGATGTGAAGCTGCGCTGGCGCCTGCCAGAATGGGCTATAGCACACTGTTGCTGACCATATCACTGGATGCCGTAGCAATGCTGGCCTGCAACCCGTCTATCGGTGGAACGGGGAAAGGACATCTAGTTCGAGAAGTGGATGCCTTGGGAGGGCAGATGGGACTAACCACGGATGAAGTTTTTATTCAAAGTAAAATGCTGAATACGGCCAAAGGGCCGGCTGTTCATTCCCTTCGTGCCCAGGCAGATAAAACAAATTACCATCAATCCATGAAAAAAACCATTGAAGATCAGGAAAATTTGGATTTGATTCAGGCTGAAGTGGTTGATTTACTGATTGAAGAAGATACCGTTCAAGGTGTTATTGCAAGAAGTGGAGCCATGTATTATGGAAAAACGGTCATTCTGGCTACGGGCGTTTATCTGAAAAGCAAGGTATTTATTGGGGAAGTAAATTATTCTGCTGGTCCAAGTGGGATGTTTCCGGCCCAGTTCCTTTCGGAAAAATTACTGGAGTATGGAGTACAACTGCGAAGGTTTAAAACAGGAACACCGGCAAGAGTGGATGGAAAGACAGTGGACTTCAATAAAATGAAGCGTGAAGATGGCGATACTGAAATCGTACCTTTTTCTTTTATGAATGAAAAACTGGAAATTGAACAGATTCCCTGCTGGCTGAGTCGCACGACAGAAGAGACAAAAGCTGTGATCGAAGCAAACCTTCATCGCTCCGCCATGTACCGGGGAGACATCGACAGTACCGGTGTCCGTTATTGTCCTTCCATTGAAGATAAAATAGTAAAATTCAGTGAAAAACCGACCCATCAGTTTTTTCTTGAACCAGAAGGCAGAAACACCTGTGAAATGTACGTGCAGGGAATGAGCACCAGTTTGCCGGAAGAAGTACAGTTACGGATGTATCGAACCATGATTGGGCTGGAAAACGTAAAAATGATGCGGCCAGGGTATGCCATTGAGTATGATTGCATCGATCCAACGCAGTTAAACCTTTCTCTGGAAATGAAGGAAATTCGCAACTTGTTCTGTGCCGGTCAGTTTAATGGCTCTTCCGGCTATGAAGAAGCAGCGGCTCAGGGGCTGATGGCTGGGATCAATGCTGTCCTTAAGATTCGCGGAGAAGATCCGTTTATTCTAGACAGAGCACAGGCCTATATAGGAGTGCTTATTGATGATCTTGTTACAAAGGGAACCAATGAACCTTATCGAATGATGACTTCCCGGGCAGAGTACAGACTGGTATTAAGGCAGGACAATGCAGATGAACGTTTGACGGAAATGGCTTATCAGATTGGTCTGGCGTCTCAAGAGCGATTTCAGCGGTATCTGCGAAAGAAGGAACAGGTGGAAAATGAAATGAAACGGTTGGAGAGCACAGTTTTGCCACCGGATCAGATTAATCCGTTTTTAAGAACCATGAACAGCACAGAGGTGAAGGTAGGCCTTTCCCTGAAGGATGCCATTAAGCGTCCTGAGATAACCTACGCGTCATTAAATGAAATAGACACTGAAAGACCTGAAAAAATAACCTGGGAAGTGGCATCTCAGTGTGAAATTAGAATTAAGTATCAGGGTTATATCAACAAGCAGCTAAAACATGTGGAACAGTTTAAGAAAATTGAAAAGAAACCGCTGTCGCCAGAGATTGATTATCATGCCATTAAAGGACTAAGGCTAGAAGCGCAGGAAAAGCTTTCGAATCTGAAACCAATTTCCGTCGGTCAGGCTTCCCGCATAACCGGCGTTTCGCCGGCAGATATTCAGGTATTATTGGTTTATCTTGAGCAGCAGAGAAGAATGAAATGAGAATAATGCTTAACAAAGTTGGTTAGGTGGTTAGTTGGTTAGTTGGACAGGAAAAGTTAAAAGACGAAGAGCCAGTATTATAGTTAAAGTTACAGTAAGGACGTGCATTTATGAATGAGAACCAGAAACAAATGATGATTCAGGGAATGCAAGAGCTTCAAATTCCCTCCACAAAAGAAAAACTTCAAAAATTTGAAATTTTTTTGGACTTGCTGATGGAGTGGAATCAAAAGATGAATTTGACTGCGATAAAAGACTCAGATGAAATTATTACCCACCATTTTCTTGACTCAGCCACTTGCTCACTTCATTCAGCTTATGGAGACTGTCAAAAAATATTGGATCTGGGAACTGGCGCTGGCTTTCCCGGGATCCCATTAAAAATTCTGTTTCCAGCACAAGATTTTGTTTTGATGGACTCACTAAAAAAACGACTGATTTTTCTCCAAGTAGTCAAAGAATCACTTCGGTTCGATCGGCTTGAGCTGGTTCATGCCAGAGCTGAAGAAGGAGCCAGAAACAAAGAGTATCGGGAAGGTTTTGATGCTGTGGTTTCCAGGGCTGTCGCTGCACTGCCGGTTTTACTGGAGTACACGGTTCCATTTTTGAAAGTGGATGGGTGGTTTTTCTGCCAGAAAGGGCCACAATGGAAAGAAGAAATGGAATACGCACAAAAAGCGATGCAGGTGTTATCCGTTAAGTTAGAAGACAGCATGGAGGTAAAGGTGCCTTTTACGGACTTAAATCATCAGTTACTTGTATTTAGAAAAACGGCCGCAACTCAGAAAGCGTATCCAAGAAAAACCGGAACACCAAGTAAAAAACCAATTAAATAGAAGATACTTACTAACAGTAAAAAGGCTCCAAGTTGTTGACTTGGAGCCTTTTTACGTAAGTGTTTCACGTGAAACGCTTCAGGATCTGACCATGGTTTTCGGGGAAAAGGAGTTCTATTCACACGGTGAAGGAAAACAGAGCACCGGGGGACGGCAGGTGACTGTGTCAACG
>SLLE01000124.1 GCA_007134225.1 Tindallia sp. | reverse complement strand
AAACATGATGAAGGTGCTTGAGGCTAATCCAATTGAACATATCATTGATGAAGCCTTTGAAAGAAAAGAAATTGAACGTGCTCTTCAAAATCCAATGGGAACTCCAAAGCTCAGCGAGATGGTACGAAAAGGGCAAAAAATCGTCATCATGGCCAGTGATATCACCAGGCCGGCCCCTTCCTATAAAATGATCCCACCTCTCATGGAAGAGCTTAAAAATGCCGGTGTTGATGACCAGGATGTTAAAATAATCTTTGGAATGGGAATTCATCGACGGCACACAGAAGAAGAAAAAAGAAGACTGGTTGGTGATGAGATCTATCAACGAATTCAATGCGTTGACAGCAATGAGGAAACGTATATCGATTTGGGACAAACAAGTCGCGGAACTCCGATCCATTTGTGCCAATCGATTGTTGAAGCGGATCTTCGAATTTGTACCGGCAACATTGAATATCACTATTTTGCCGGATACTCCGGCGGTGCCAAGGCTATTATGCCGGGAGCTGCAAACTATGAAAGCATCCGGCATAATCATAAACTGCAGTTGGATGAACGGGCAGCATCCGGAGTGCTGGAGGGCAATCCGGTTCGTGAAGACATCGATGAAATCGGAAGTGTACTGGAGATTTCATTTATTCTCAACGTGGTTTTAAATGAAAAAAAACAGGTTGCGAAAGCCTTTGCCGGCGACGCCTACCAGGCACATCGGGCGGGATGCCGATTCCTGGATTCGTTATACAGTGTTCGCATTCCAGAGCTGGCGGATATTGTCATCGTTTCTGCAGGGGGAGAACCCAAAGATCTGAATATGTATCAGGCACAGAAAGCCCTGGATAATGCCAGCCACGCTGTGAAAGACGGCGGCACCATTATTCTGTTGGGAGAGTGCAGGGAAGATTTTGGGGAGGAAACCTTTGAAGAGTGGATCCGGGCGGCCGACAGCCCTCAGGATCTAATAGACCGTCTTAAACGTGAATTTATGCTGGGAGGCCATAAAGCGGCTGCCATTGCAAAAGTGGTGAACAAAGCGACGGTCATGTTTGTTACTTCCATGTCCCGTGAAAATGCTGAGAAGATGTATTTTATTCATTGCACGAGCATAGAAAATGCACTGGAAAAAGCGTTGGAACAGATTGGACCGGAGGCTTCTGTTCTTGTCATTCCGCAGGGAGGGTCCATATTACCCTTTGTTGAAGCATAAAATCCCGATAAGACGAAGAACCTTGAGGAGGAATAGCTATGAGTGAAATGATTCGAATACGAATGGATAACGGATCCGTCACAAAAGAAAAACTTTCCAACGACGAAGTGAGAATCGGCGGACGAGCGCTGACGAGTAAAATTATATCGGAAGAAGTGGATCCGGCCTGCAATGTCTTTGGATCCAACAATAAACTTGTCTTCGCAGCCGGCCCATTTGCCGGCACCACCGTATCCTGTGCAAACCGCCTGTCCATTGGCGGAAAAAGCCCTTTAACCGGTGGCATTAAAGAGAGTAACGCAGGCGGAAACGTAGCCTATAAAATGGGAAAAATGGGTATTCGAGGGATTGTTTTAGAAGGGGTGCCCACCAATAAGGAAATTCAGATTCTTTACGTATCAAAAGATCGAGTTGAGCTTGTTCCGGCGGATAAGTACCAGGAAATGACCGTTTATCAGGCAGCTGAAGCGCTTCGGGAACAATTTGGTAAAAAGGTCGGCCTGGCAATCATAGGTCCCGCCGGAGAGCATTTGTCCATGGCGGCAGGGATTGGGTGTACGGATAACGAAGGACGTCCTTCCCGTTACGCAGCCCGTGGCGGTATCGGAGCGCTGATGGGAAGCAAAGGCATTAAAGCCGTGGTATTTGATGATGCCGGCGCTAAAGGCCCTGAAATTGCAGATAAAGAAAAATTCAAAGCCGCACAGAAAGCCATTACACAGGAAATATTAAACAACGAACAAGTGGCAGAAACCTATACAAAACTGGGAACTCCGGGTATGGTGAACATCACCAACAGCATGGGTGCTCTGCCGACCCGGAATTTTTCCAGAGGCTCCTTCGAAAAAGCCGACGAAATCAGTGGTCAGAAAATGTACGAAACCATCAAGGAACGCGGTGGCGAAGGGAACCCCTCTCATTCCTGCATGCCTGGTTGCCTGATCCGTTGCTCCAATGTTTATGCGGATGCCAGCGGCAAGGAAAGTGTAGCCCCCATGGAATATGAAACCATCGGCCTGATGGGATCCAACTGCGGAATCGGTGACTTGGATACCATTGCAAAACTTAATTATGCATGCAACGACTTGGGACTCGACACCATTGATATGGGCGGCGCCATCGGCATTGCCATGGAAGCCGGACTGCTGGAATTTGGAGATGGAGAAGGTGCTCTGAAACTGATGGAAGAAGTTCGGAACAATACACCTCTGGGTAAAATACTTGCTTCCGGTGGACAGCGAACCGGTGAAATACTGGGTGTCAAGCGAATTCCCGCCTGTAAAAAGCAGATCATGGCTGCTTATGACCCCAGAGCGATTAAAGGGATTGGCGTTACCTACGCCACTTCCACCATGGGAGCCGATCACACCGCCGGACAGACCATCAGAGCAGCCCTTGAACACACCAAACCGGACAAGCAGGTGGAAACATCGAGACAGGCGCAAGTAATCAACACCATGATCGATTGCCTGGGTTTTTGTTTCTTCACGGGTAGCGGCATCAACAAAAAGTTTGAAATGATGGCGGACTTGATGACCGCTTTCGACGGCGGCGAGTGCAGCCTGGAGGATTTGAAAGAAATCGGTCGGGATACGCTGCGAATGGAGAAAGATTTTAACATCCGGGCCGGGCTTAATGAAAGCGATGATATTTTGCCTGAGTTTTTCTACACAGAAGAAAATCCGGATGCGAAAACCGCATTTGATATTTCAAGAGAAGAAATGCAAAAAATCTTCACCCTGGAATAAAGACCGTTATATTCAACGTGAAAACGAAAAGAGGAGTGAGAAACAGGATGGAAAAAGAAAGAGCGCTATGGATCTATAAAACCATGAATGAAATAAGGAAATTTGAAGAAAAAGCGGTGGAGCTGTTT
>SLLE01000086.1 GCA_007134225.1 Tindallia sp. | reverse complement strand
GCTTTATATAAGATGCTTAGAATCAGTGTGTTGATACAGACTGATTTTCCGGAGCCGGTAGCACCGGCGATTAGCATATGTGGTGCTTTTGTTAAATCGAAAATCATTGGGTCTCCTGCAATATTCTTTCCCATGGCAAAGGGAACGAGGGCTTCCGTCTGTTGATATTGACGGCTTTCAAGAAGTTCTTTTAAAGTAACCAGTGCTGTTTCTTCGTTGGGAATCTCGATGCCAATGGCGGCTTTTCCTGGAATGGGTGCTTCAATGCGAATGGAAGAGGCAGCAAGGTTGAGGGCAATGTCATCGCTGAGATTGACTATTTTACTCACCTTAACGCCTTTGCTGGGCTGAAGCTCGTATCGGGTGATGGTTGGGCCCCGGTTTACTCGTGTTACTTTCGTTTCCACCCCAAAACTTCGAAGGGCTTCTTCCAGCATTTTAGCTTTTTCGATGACTTTATGTCGGTCGGTTCGGGTGTTTTGATCGACTGATTCGTGAAGAAGCTCTAATGGCGGCAGTTTAATCTTTGCCGCGTTGGGCTTGCTCCTTTCGGAAAGCTTGACAATCACTTCTTCCTGAGATGATTCCTTTTTCTCATTTGTCGTTTTTGGTTCGTTGATGGGTATGTGGGTTTGATGCTCCTGAATCAATAAAGTATCTTCTGTCTCTTTACCGGAGTTTTGTTTTTCCGGTTTATTTGGTGTCGCAACAGGCTGTCGCAACCATTGTTTAAGTTTTTTGCTGATAATGCTGTAGGCTTCCGGTATGGTTAGAAAAAAACCAATCGCAGCAATGGCTGTCCACAGAATAAAAGTGCCTGGAATTCCTAAAAGTGGTGTGATCCAATAATGGAAGAAAGCAGGAATGCTCCCGGCACCGTCTCCCTGCTGACCGGCGCTAAATGCCATAAAAAGGATATCGCCAAAGTGATGGTCCTCAAAAGTTGAAATTAAACTACGATCAAACAGGCCACGGATAAGCATCCCATACGTAAAAGCGATGGACAAAGCAATAAATGGTCTAACGTATCGATTTTTCCCGTTTTTATTTGCCAGGTAAAGGACGGAAAAACCAAATAAAAAATAAGAAAGAATATAAGCGAACCAACTGAAAAGTCCCATGAACAGATCTCTAAATAGAGATCCGATCATTCCGGCTGTCTGTGTATGCAAAGCGATAATAAGCAAGGCAGACAAAGAAAGCATCACGATCCCCTTTACTTCTCTCGGGTACCTTATTTGACTGAGTTTAACAAAAACCGGATTTTTACCCGATGACTTCTTTTTTGTTTTATGATTGGTTCGCTTCATCCATAGCACCTCATTTATTAAACAGATTATGCGTTCTTTGAGTACAGGGGGCCACGATTTTTTCCAACAATCACGCTGGCTTTTTGATCGGGATGAAAAAAACGTTGAATGGACTCCATCACACGATCATAGCTAATGTTGTTGATTTTATTAAGAATGGTGTCTTGTGTATCAATGTAATTTAGCATTAACTCAGATTTCCCCATGGTAGCCATACGACCGCTGGTGCTTTCCATGCCCAATATAAAGCTTCCTTTTAACTGGTTTTTCGCTTTTGAAAATTCATCCTGGGTCAGTCCACTCTTTCTCATTCGTTGCATCTCATCATCAATTAATTGACTGGTGGCATTTAATTGATCTGGATTCATGCTGCAGTAGATGCTCAGAAGACCAACCCGGGAATAATTCTGCAAATAGGAATAGATGCTGTAGGCCAGTCCCTTGTCTTCGCGAATGGTTTGAAAAAGCCGTGAGCTCATACTGCCTCCCAGAATGTTGTTGATGAGCAGCAAATCATACATTTCCGACGAACCAAGGGTTGCACCCTGATAGCCGATGCTTAAATGAACCTGTTCAATATCTTTATACCGATGCCAGTGATCATAAAGCAATACGGCATTGTTGTCAGGGTTTTTGTGGTGCTCAGGTAGTGCTGACCAGTCTTCAAAGTGTTCACGAATGATTTTCAGAATTTCTGATTCATCCATATTACCGGCGATGGAAATAACCGTATTATCCGGACGATAGACTTCTTGAATAAATTGTTTTATTTGATCAGAATCCATGGATTTTATTGACTGCATGGTCCCCAGTATGGGAAGTCCAAGCGCGCTGCCAGACAACATGGATTCGATGAGGATATCATGGGCCAGGTCCTCTGGAGAGTCTTCATACATGCTGATTTCTTCCATGATGACAGATTTTTCTTTTTGGATTTCTTCAGGATCAAAGACGGAATCAAAAAACATATCTGTTAAAATATCAATGGCCAGCCGAATATGTTCATCCAACACTTTAATATAAAAACAGGTGTACTCACGACTGGTATAGGCATTGATATGGCCTCCGACTTGATCGACGTCCTCCGCCAGCTGACGAGCAGATCTTTTTTTTGTTCCTTTAAACAGCATGTGCTCAATAAAATGTGAAATGCCATTCTGGCCTATCGATTCATGAGTTACGCCGGATTTTACCCATATACCCACGGCAACGGATTTAACATGAGGAATTTTCTCTGTGACAACTCGAAGTCCATTTTTCAGTTCATGTTTTTCTATCATACGGGTCTCCTTTTTAGTTCACTAATATTTTCGGACTACTCAATAAAATCCTGTTTATCCGATGACTACCACCGCTAAGTCTCCCTCTTCTGCTAGAGGGAGATAAGCGGTGCTACGTCCCTGGGTGTACAAACTTAGTATCTGCCACCAAATGGTCCATTTGGGCCATCTACTTATGGATAACGCATTCTAACCTTCTGATGGAGTAAAAACTCCACCAGAAGCTAAGAATCCTGTTTATGCATAACGAAACAAAAACATAAACCGATGAAGGTTTATGCTCTTATTCGTTTACTTAATCATCAGGATTTTTTAAAATCTCTTTTTCCGCGATCAGAAGATCGTCTTTCATCCCGACCATCACTTTTTTCTCCTCCAGCTGGTGCTGCCAGCGTTGCCTTATGGGACAAGCTAACTTTTCCCTGAGGATCAATTTCAATGACTTTTACATCCAGTTCCTGTCCTATTTTCAACACATCTTCCACCTTATTAACCCGGCTATGAGAAAGGTTGGAAATATGAATCAGTCCTTCTTTGCCAGGCATAAATTCAGCAAAGGCACCAAAATTCGTGATTTTAACCACGCGTGCCTTGTATGTTTCACCCACTTCAGGTTCTTTAATGATATCGCTGATAATATCCCAGGCCTTTTGTCCGGCTTCCTTTGATTCAGCAGCGATATAAATGGTTCCATCGTTCTCAATATCAATTTTAACGCCTGTATCATCAATGATTTTATTAATGACTTTACCACCTGCGCCGATCACTTCTCGAATTTTATCCGGATGAATGCTCATTTTCATGATGCGCGGTGCATACGGGGAAAGCTCAGGACGTGGTTCACTGATAACTTCCTGCATTTTCTTTAAAATATGAAGTCTGCCCACTTTTGCCTGCTCCAGGGCTTCTTCCAAAATTTCCCGACTGATGCCACCGATTTTTATATCCATTTGGATAGCGGTGATACCGTCTTCTGTTCCGGCTACTTTGAAGTCCATATCACCAAGGAAGTCTTCCATACCCAAAATATCCGTTAGTATGGCAACATCCTCTTCTTCTTTGATCAGACCCATAGCGATTCCTGCCACCATTTTTTTAATGGGAACTCCAGCATCCAGCATGGAAAGAGTACTTCCGCAAACGCTGGCCTGAGAGGTGGAGCCGTTTGAAGCCAGGCATTCAGAGACCAGTCGGATGGTGTAAGGGAATTCATCCATGCTTGGAACCATTGGCTCTAAAGCTCTTTCAGCCAGGGCACCATGGCCTATGTCTCTTCGGCTGGGGCCACGCATAAATCTTGCCTCACCGGTACTGAAAGGTGGAAAGTTGTATTGGTGCATATAACGTTTTGATTCCTCTTCGCCAATACCGTCAATAATCTGAACATCACCCAGGGCTCCGAGAGTGGCAACGGTTAAGACCTGTGTTTCACCTCGTGTAAAGAGTCCTGAACCATGGGTTTTAGGAAGGAGACCTACTTCACAGGAGATCGGTCGAACTTCATCTAAATCACGGTTATCAATTCGCTTCTTCTCTGTTATGACAATTCGTCGCATTTCTTCTTTGATAATCTGTTTGAGAATCCCTTTAACGTCTCCGATTTCATCTTCATGAGTTTCCTTGAACGCTTCAACGATAGACTCCTGAACAGCATCAATGTTTTCTATTCGTTCCTGCTTATCGACGGTTTTAACAGCCGCGATCAGCTTATCCGTTGCATTTTCACGAACATTTTTTTCAAGATCCATATCTGGAAGAATCAATTCAATCTGCTGCTTTTCCTTACCAGCGGTCTGCTGGATTTCTTTAATAAAGGAAACCAATCGTTTGATTTCTTCATGACCAAACAGAATGGCATCAAGAATTTCCTGTTCATTCAATTCGTTGGCACCGGCTTCGATCATCATGACGGCTTCATCGGTTCCGGCAACAACCAAGTCTAATGTGCTTTCTTCTCGTTGCTGACTGGATGGGTTAATCACAAACTCTCCATCGACACAGCCGACATAAACACCGGCAATGGGTCCCATAAATGGAATATCGGAGACAGAAAGTGCGATGGACGCTCCCACCATGGCAACAATATCCGGAACACAGTCATTGTCCATGGACAGAACCGTTGCGATAATCTGAACATCATGATGATATCCTTTTGGGAATAACGGACGAATGGTACGGTCAATGAGTCTGCAGGATAGAATGGCTCTTTCTGAGGGCCTTCCCTCACGTTTTATAAAGCCTCCCGGAATTTTTCCAGCGGCGTATAATTTTTCCTCAAAATCAACTGTTAAAGGTAAAAAATCAATGCTTTCTTTTGGTTTTGGTGACCGATTTGCAGTTACCAGTACAACAGTTTCTCCATAGGTAAGCAAACAGCTGCCACCAGAGAGCAGGGCAACTTTTCCTATTTCCACGGATAAAGTCTTACCGTTCAGTTCGGTCTTAAACGTATGAATCATAAATGCTACTCCTCCTTTCGAGAGTTCATTAAGCTCAATATTCTCCATAGAAGATAAGAGCGGGAAATCCCGCTCTTATCTTTAAAATTATTTACGCAAGCCAAGTTTTTCAATCAGTTGACGATATTTTGCAATATCTTTCTTCTTAAGATAATTAAGCAGATTTCGTCTTTTACCAACCATTTTTAACAGACCACGTCTTGAATGAAAATCCTTCTTGTGAATTTTCAAATGCTCATTTAAATGGTTGATGCGATCCGTCATTAAAGCGATCTGTACTTCCGGAGAACCAGTGTCACTCTCATGTAACTTATGCTCTTCAATGATTGCTTTCTTTTTGCTTTCTTCCACGATTCTTCACCTCCTCAATTTAATCCCCTTATCCTAAGTGTTCGTTGGTGAATCGTAATACCGAGGATAGGTTCCTGACCAATTTATACTATCATAATTTTTTTGCTTTGTAAATAGGTCTTTATAGACTGAACATCTTCATATATCTGGATTTTAAGATCATTCGTATTTTCAAAGGTGATCTGGTCACGAATTTTTTTGTAAAAATAAAGTTCGATTTCTCTTTCATATAACATTAAATTGGAATCAATAATATACGTTTCAATGGTCACGTCTTCCGACCCAAAAGTAGGATTTTTACCAACAGAGGTGGCACCCATGTAGGTACGGCCGTCGATATTGACGCGGGTTGCATAAACACCTTCTGCCGGAACTAGCTGGTTATGTTCCAGCACCAGATTGGCAGTGGGATAACCCATTTTTTTACCTCTTCCGAATCCTTTCTCCACTTGATTCAACATCATAAAAGGACGCCCTAACAGTTTGTTAGCTGACTCCATGTCACCCTGTTCAATAAAACTACGAATATGGGAACTGCTGATTCGCAAATTGTTTTCGTAAACAGGAGGTGCAATTATTACTTCGAAGCCCAGTGCTTTTCCCAACTTCTTTAGAAGCGCCACGTCACCGGAAGCCTGATATCCGAATCGGAAATCATCTCCAACGACCACAAGTTTTGTTTTCAAGGTATCTACAAGAATAGTTTTAGCAAATTCTGACGGTGAAAGAGTCATGAGATTCTTCGTAAAAGTATCCAGAAAAAGCAGTTCGATACCAAATTTTTCCATAATTCGTTTTTTAAGCGGAATAGGAGTAATTCTATAAGGATAGACAGGTTTATTATACCCGGCCAATACTGTGCCAGGATGGTTTTGAAAGGTATAAACAGTTGGCAGGATATTTTTTTCCCGGCTTTTGTGAACCAACAGTTTTAGTAAGGTTTGATGCCCTTTATGAATCCCATCAAAATTACCGAGGGCAACGCCTCGCGGATTAGTATCATATAAAATTTCATGATAGTCTTCCATCACTTTCATAGCCAATAGCTCCCTGATTAAATAGATTGATGTTCTTTGTGATGCATTAATTCTATTACATATTGAATAATATCATTATTTTAGTTCGGTTGCACTAAATTTCATTTTGAATTTCATTAAAGAGGATACTGGCTGTATTTCACCAATTCCAATAAAATGGTCTTTTATATACAGTCGATAAGGATGGAAAGCTCCTTCTCTTTGTGAAAAAATCTCCGAAGGAATCGAAATATCATTCATAGATATCGGGTTTCCATTGGAGGCTTCGCTGGTGCGATGTGGGTTGATCAGTGCTTTGGGGAGATGTTCTAAAGGTGTATCCGGTGGTACCCGATAAACAGTCCAATCGTCAGCTGTCTGGAGTTCTTCCAGTGTGATGGAGTTTTCCAGGAAAAAGCCGCAGGACTCCATTCTCAGCAGAAAAGACATAGCTGCTCCACAACCTAATTTCTGCCCTGCATCGTGACAAAGTGTGCGAACATAGGTACCTTCTGAGCAGCTGACATCGAAGGTTATAAATGTTCCATCAACAAGGATTCGGTCGATAGAGTGAATCTGTTTTATCCTGGCTTTTCGTTCAATTTCTTTGCCTTCACGGGCAATCTCGTATAGTTTTCGGCCATTTTCTTTAATAGATGAATACATAGGCGGAATCTGATGGTATTCACCGACAAAAGACTTTATTACTTGTGTTATTTCATCTTTTTCCGGGTAAAAACCTTTTCGCCGGATCACTTCACCAGTCATATCCTGAGTGGTTGTTTCAACACCCAGTCTCATTTCAGCCCGATAAACTTTTCTTCGGTGATCCATATATTGAATCAAGCGAGTGGCAGATCCGACGCAGATCGGAAGAACTCCTGCAGCTTCCGGATCAAGGGTGCCGGCATGGCCTACTTTCTTCATTCCTGTTTTTTTCCTCACTCTGTTAACGACATCGTGAGATGTCATGCCAGGTGGTTTAAGTATGTTGAGAATTCCATTCGTCATTGTATTTCTCCTGAAAATAGATTTCAAACAAGTTGTTAAGCTGCTCTTTGGTTTTTTCCATTCCCTCCGGGCTTACTGCGCCGGCGGCTCGTTGATGACCGCCGCCATTAAACTCCTGTGCCAGTTTGCTGACATCAAAGTAGGACTTGGATCGCAGGCTAACCTTGATGCTTCCGTTCTTCATTTCTTTTAACAGTACGGACACTTCCACTCCCTGAATATCGCGGGCAAAAGCCACGAATTCATCTAAATCTTCATAGGAGACGCCATATTGATTCAACAATTCTCTTGTAATGATCAGGTAGATAACCCGACCATCAAACTGTACTTGCATTTGCTGTATTAAAAAACCAAGAAACTGGATATTTCCCAAAGGCTTGTTATGATAAAGATGAAATTTTACAGTCTCGGTTTCTGCGCCTTTTTCCACCAGATCCGCTGCAGCACGATAAGTGCCGGAGCTGGTGTTTTCATAAAGAAAATTACCGGTATCTGTCATGATGCCGGTAAAAAGACAGGTTGCGGCTTTTGGGGGTATGGAAATCTGATTGGAATCTGCCAGTTGCCAGATCAGTTCACAGGTGGATGAAATACTGTCTGCAACAATGTTGTTATGACCAAACAAGGGATTACTGATATGGTGATCAATATTAATCACGCGTTTCGCATGATTAAAAATCCATTCTTTACCAGTTACCCTGTTTTCATCACCACAATCCAGAGTTATGCCAACATCAAAGGTTTCACTGCTTTCCTGAGGTATGATCTTCAGTTTGTCATAGCCCGGCAAAAAGAAATACTTTCCCTGATGATTGGAATCATCAACAAAAGCCGTTACATCAATGCCATGATGTTTCAAGAGATGCCAAATGCCAAGCAAGGATCCATAGGCATCTCCATCAGGATGAATGTGGGTCACCAGTGCAATTTTCTTTTCTTTTAGGAGACTGCTAAAAACACTACTCCACGTCTGATTCATAAGGATCGTCCTCATCAGTGGATTCAGTTGATTTATTGTTATTTTGATGATACTGGAGCTCATCTATCTTTTTAGCCATGTTCACACCGTATTCAATGGATTCATCCAATTTAAAAACAATTTCCGGAGTATGGCGAAGAGAAACTTTTTGCCCCATTTCACGCCGGACAAATCCGGCAGATTTTTTCAAGCCTTCAATGGTGTCGGCTTTTTCTTCTTCAGATCCCAAAACACTTACATAAACATATGCATAACTGAAATCCCTGGTTACATCAACTGTAACAACACTGGTCATGGGTGAAATTCTGGGATCCTTCAGCTCAGAACGCAATAGTTGGCTGATGGCTTTTTTGTATTCTTCGTTGATGCGATTAACACGTGGATAGGACACAGGTCTCATCCTTTCTATAGTAGAACACGCAGTTTTTAAACACGTTTTAATTCTTTCATGTGATAGGCTTCGATAATATCGCCTTCTTTAACGTCATTAAAATTGTCTATGCCGATACCGCATTCGTATCCGGTAGCCACTTCCCGAACATCATCCTTAAATCGTTTTAATGACTCAATACCGCCGTCGTGAATGACAATTCCGTCGCGAACCAGCCTAATTTTAGCATTACGCAAAATTTTACCACTCGTTACATAACAACCGGCAACCATACCGCTTCCTGGTACCTTAAAGACTGCACGGACTTCTGCTTTACCCAGTTCTTCTTCTTTAAACTCCGGATCCAACATGCCCTTCATGGCTGCTTCGATATCTTCAATAGCGTTATAAATGATTCGGTATGGACGGATGTCAACGTCTTCTTTTTTTGCCAGCGAAGAGGCGTTTACAGTTGGACGAACGTTAAAGCCGATGATAATGGCATTAGACGCAGAAGCCAGCATTACATCTGTTTCGGTAATGGCACCAACACCACCATGTATGGTTTTAATGGCAACTTTTTCATTGGTCAGCTTATTCAGGGACTGTTTCACAGCTTCTACAGATCCATGAACATCGGCCTTTAGAATAATATTAAGTTCTTTTAATTTTCCATCCTGCATTTGCTGATAGAGTGCATCCAATGAAATTTTCTGACTTGCTTTCAGCTGCTCTTCTTTAATTTTGTTTTTTCGATCCTCAACAATATCGCGAGCAATACGATCGTTTTCCACGGCAACCATTTGATCCCCGGCATCCGGCACATCGGACAAACCGGTAATTTCAATGGCAGTAGAAGGTTTAGCTGTTTTAACATTCTTTCCTTTATCGTTGATCATGGCTCGAATACGACCACAGGTATTTCCTATGACAACGGAATCGCCAATCTTTAACGTGCCATTTTGAACTAATACCGTAGCAACGGCTCCTCTGCCCTTGTCCAGTTTCGCTTCCACCACAATTCCTGTTGCTTTTCGATTGGGATTAGCCTTTAACTCTTCCATTTCAGACACCAGTAAAATCATTTCTAACAAACTATCAATGTTTGTTCTCTGAAGTGCTGAAACGGGTACGCTAATAACATCGCCACCGAACTCTTCAATAATAACCCCGTTATCCGCCAATTCCTGCTTGACACGGTCCGGGTTTGCTCCAGGCTTATCAATTTTATTAATCGCAACGATAATAGGCACCTGTGCTGCCTTTACGTGATTAATGGCTTCCAGTGTCTGCGGCATAACACCATCATCAGCTGCAACGACCAAAATGGCAATGTCTGTAACCTTAGCTCCCCGGGCTCTCATAGCGGTAAAAGCCTCATGGCCGGGAGTATCAAGAAACACAATCCGTTTTTTGTCAATCGTGATTTCGGACGCTCCAATATGCTGAGTAATGCCGCCGGCTTCTTTTTCGGTTACTTTTGTTTTGCGGATGGCATCCAGCAAAGAAGTTTTACCATGATCAACGTGTCCCATCACTGTAACGACGGGTGCTCTTGGCTTTAGATCTTTTTCATCGTCCTCTTCAATCATTAGGTCGGGAGCGGCTTCCGGTGCGGTTACTTCTGTCTTTTTCTCCAAATCTATTTCATAGTCAGTGGCGACGGCCTGAGCAGATTCAAAGTCAATTTCCTGGTTAATGGCTGCCATAACGCCTTTTTGAATTAGTTTCATAATGATTTCATTGGGATTCTTTTTGATTTTTTGTGCAAAGTCTTTTACAATTATTTTCTCGCCAATTTCAATAATAGGGCTTCCTTCTTTCTGAGAAACAGTTTTTTGGGCAGTTACCTTTTCGGAAGTCTGTTTGCCTGTTTCTTTTTTTGATTTTGTCATGGAGCTCTTTAGATGCTGTTTTTCTTCTTTGTGTGCATCCTTGGGTTTTGCTTTAGATTGTTTTATTTCCTTAGCAATTTTATCGGATTCTTTTTTTTCTTCATTATCAATCGGCGTTTCTTTTCCAGACTCTGCTTTCTTCTTTTCCTCATCCAGCAGTTCTATTACCAATGCAGCATCTTCTTTTTCCAAAGTGCTCATATGGCTGTTCACGCTGACACCAAGCTCCTGCAACTTGCCGATTAACTCCTTACTTCCGATGTTCAGTTCTTTTGCCAATTGGTAAACTCTCATTTTTGACAAATCTCTCACCTCCGTGTTACTCACTCTTTGATTGACGTTTCTAGAAGTTGTTCTATAGTTTCGGCTAAACCGTCGTCGCTGATGACGATGAGTGACCGGGAACTTTTCCCAATGGCTGCACCCAATATTTCCTTTTGACCAAAAAACATTTGGGGAACTTGATGGTGAATTGCCAGTTCCTCAAATTTTTTTTTGGTGCTTTCGGCTGCATCTTCCGCAATAATAAGCAGTTTTGCCTTTTTCTTCTGAATGGCAATACGGCATCCCATTTCACCGGAAACAATTTTTTTGGATTTCTCACCAAATCCCATCATCGTTAATACTTTTTCTTTGCTCATGACGTTTCTCCGTTATTCAATTTTGATTTTAAATCCTGATACACTTCATCAGGCACTTCTTTGCCAAAAGATCGATTTAAACTTCTTGCTTTTCTCGCTTTTTCAAAACATTTCTGATCTGAACATATATAAGCACCGCGTCCATGAGCTTTTCCGGTATCATCCAGATGAATTTCTCCTTCTTTTGTAGAGACAATACGGATCAATTCTTTTTTTGGCTTCATTTCCTGACAGCCGATGCACTTTCGTAAAGGAGTTTTTTTCTTTTTCATTTGCAATCCTCCAAACCAATTAATACCTGTTTAATCTTCAGTTTCCAGGATTAAATTTTCCACATCGTCATCAGATTCTGGTGAAAACTCGGCAACTATTTCAGTTTCCTCTGCCTCTTTTACCTGGCTTTCACTTTTGATATCGATTTTCCAACCTGTCAGTTTGGCGGCAAGGCGAGCGTTTTGGCCTTCCTTCCCAATGGCAAGGGACAACTGATAATCCGGCACCACCACTCTGGCGGATTTATGGTCTTCATCAACAATGGCTTTACTGACTTTTGCAGGGCTCAAAGCACTGGTAATATAATCCGCCGGGTTTTCACTATAACGAATGATGTC
>SLLE01000131.1 GCA_007134225.1 Tindallia sp. | reverse complement strand
GAGTTATTGTAAGTCATTGACACCGTTCAGAAAAAATGGAGGAATTAATATGAGCCAAGCTTTAGAAGGAATCAAAGTTATCGACTTCACCCGCGTGCTTGCCGGCCCTTTTTGCACGATGTTGCTGGCCGATCTGGGAGCAGAAGTCATCAAAATTGAACGGACCGGAGTGGGAGACGATTCCCGGTATTTTGGTCCCTTTGTGGAAGACGAGAGCCTATATTACAATAGCATTAACCGGAACAAGCGAAGCGTCGAACTGAACCTGAAAGACTCACAGGACTTGGAGATCCTTAAAGACATGGTCCGGGAAGCTGACGTGGTAGTGGAAAACTTTCGGCCGGGAACCATGGAAAAACTGGGTATTGGATATGAAGAGTTGCAGAAAATAAACCCTCAATTAATCTACGCATCCTGCTCCGGCTTCGGACAGACAGGACCTTATAGTCACAAACCGGCCTATGACCTGATCGTGCAGGCACTCAGTGGTATCATGAGCATTACCGGACAACCTGGGGAAAAACCAACGAAGGTCGGTTCGTCCATTGCTGATATTATTGCAGGTATTTACACCGCATTGGGTGTCATGACAGCCCTGTTTCACCGGGAAAAAACAGAAGAAGGCCAGATGGTAGACGTGAGTATGCTTGACGCTCATGTTTCCATTTTAGAAAACGCTTTGGCCCGATATTTTGCAACTGGTGAAAGCCCCGGACCTATTGGGAACCGTCATCCAGCCATTATGCCATTTACCATGCTTGACACTAAGGATAAGTATTTGGTGGTGGCTGTGGGGAACCAGAAGCTATGGGATACGTTTTGTGAAGCCATTGGTCGCCCGGAATTACTAAAGGATGAGCGATTTGAGGATAACCGGGCCCGGACAGAAAATTCAGAAGCACTGGAAGCCATTTTAAACGAAGCGTTTAAAGAAAAAACCACCAAGGAATGGATGGAGTTGCTGGAAGCGAAATCAATCCCCTGTGCACCTGTTAACAACATCGAAGATGTCGTAAACGATCCGCAGGTGAAAGCGCGAAGGATGATTGAAGAGGTGGAACACCCGCTCTTGGGAAAAATTCAGATACCCGGGATGCCTATAAAGCTAAGCAAGACGCCAGGAATTGTCGATAAACCGGCTCCTTCCCTTGGCCAGCATAACGATCTATATAAGAGAAAAAGATAATTGAAAATTTCGGAAAACTAACTTGTGGAAAGACCGCATGAAGAAGTGTCGAAAAAGCAGGAGTCTTAGCGGTGGTAGTCATGAGATAAACAGGATATCGTGCATAAAATGGGAAATTTCTTTACAAAAGGGGTTTCCCATTTCTATCGACTGTAATAAAATGAGTGGACACCAATTAAACCTTAGGCACAAGGAACACTCGATCGTGTCGAGAAAAAGAGAACGCAGGTAATGCTGAAAGGGGAGACTATGGTGGAACTATTAAAAGAAAAACGCAATGAATTGAATTCTGAAGACGTGCAGATGCTTGAGTGTCAAGCGTTGAGGAGAATTTTTGACAGCGTATTGGAATGCGTGGTCGTGGTGGATGCTTCCGGGTATATTCGAATGATCAACAAGTCGTACTGTGAATTTCTCGGGATTACATCACAGGAAGCGATCGGGAAACACGTAACGAAAGTCATTGAAAATACTCGATTACACGAAGTGCTAAAAACAGGGAAAGTTGAAATGGATCAAATCCAGAAAATCGGAAACAATGATGCGGTAACCATGAGAATACCCATAGAAGAAATGGGTGAGATCGTCGGTGCTATAGGGAAGGTTATTTATCGAGATGTTCAGGAAGTAAGTGAGCTTTATCATAAACTGGAAACAGCTAAGAAAGAATTGAGTTATTATCGGAAACGCTTAAAAATAGTTCAGGGAAGTCACGATGTTTTAGATACGATTGTAGGAAATAATCCTCGCATGATGGAGCTAAAATCTATGATCGTAAAATTGGCTCAATCTGATTCAACAGTGCTTATTACTGGTGAAAGTGGGACAGGAAAAGAAGTGTTTGCCAATGCCATCCATGAAATGAGTGATAGAAGGTATGAGAATTTTATAAAAATTAATTGTGCTGCTATCCCCGAAACGATTCTGGAATCTGAGTTATTTGGGTACACGGATGGCTCCTTCACGGGCGCGAGAAAAGGAGGCAAGGCGGGTAAGTTTGAACTGGCCAATGCAGGAACTATTTTTCTGGATGAAATCGGCGATATGGGATTTGACATGCAGGCAAAAATATTAAGGGTTTTACAGGAGAAAATGGTGGAAAGAATTGGAGCGGAAGAACCACGTGCCATCGATGTGCGAATCATAGCAGCAACGAATCAGAACCTGCAGGAAAAGATAAAAAAAGGAGAATTCCGGGAAGACCTGTATTATCGACTAAGTGTAGTTCCTATTGAAATTCCTCCTTTGCGGGGCAGGTTTGATGACATACCGTTGCTGTGTGATTTTTTTCTGAAAAAATACAATGAAAAATTGGGCGTCAATATTGAAAAAATAAACGATGAAGCAATGCAGCACTTGATGAATTACAGATGGCCAGGAAACATACGTGAGCTGGAAAACACGATTGAAAGAATTTATAATTTTTTAGAGGGTAATGAAATCAATAAAAGTCATTTGCCGGAAAAAATCCTTAGTGACGATCAAAGTGCATCTACAGGAAGTCTCAATACAATGATGGATCAATATGAAAAAAACATTCTTCTGAAAGCCCTGGAAAACTATGAAAACAATAAAAGCCAGGCAGCAAAAATATTGGGAATTAACAGGTCGACGCTTTATCAAAAACTAAAGAAGCATGATATAACAGAATAAAGTGATGATGTTAAAAGGGCTCCTAATGGTTACAGGAACCCTTTTTTGATAGCGACAATGATATCCTGAAGTCGAGGAGATGCTGTTACATGGAAGCTCTAAAAATATCCTCAAGATCTTTGACCGTTCCACTGACCGGATTCGTCCCGGCGTTTCCGTCTTTCATGGCCATTTCAGCCATTACCGGGATATCTTTTTCCTTCACACCCAATTCAGCTAAGCCGGAAGGAATGCCAACATCCTTAG
>SLLE01000064.1 GCA_007134225.1 Tindallia sp. | reverse complement strand
TGGCCCGTTGGCTTCACAGGATTCGAGAAGAAGGAAAGACGATCTTTATGGTCAGCCATGACATTGAATTTGCCGCCTCCCATGCTACGCAGTGCGGAATGCTTTTTGACGGAAATGTGACGGCCGTTGAAAGCCCGAATCAATTCTTCGCTGAGAATTACTATTATACAACCATGATCCATCGGATCGTGCGGGAGAATCTACAGCATGAAGTCACGGAAGAAGGAGTGATGGCGCGATGGAAAGGTCGGGAAAACACATATCTTATGGAGTCCTGATGCTGTTGATGCTGGTTATGGCCGTGATCTTCTGGATCGGACGGAACTATCTGATGGTGAGTTTTGCCCTGATGGGCCTTACCTTTATTCCTTTTTACGCAAGGTTTGAAAATAAAAAAATGGAAGCGGAAGAAATCGTTCTCATCGCTTCCCTGTCGGCGATTGCCGCGATCGGACGCGTTCCATTTGCCGCTTTGCCGGGGATTCAACCCACTTCATTTATGATCATCATGTCCGGCATCTTGCTGGGGCCGGAAACCGGTTTTATTATCGGAAGCACTACCGGACTGGTCTCCAATATCTTTTTGGGGCAGGGTCCGTGGACACCATGGCAGATGCTGGCCTGGGGACTGATGGGGTTCACGGCAGGGATCTTTCGCCGTCAAAAATGGTTCAAACACCGGCTGGGCCTCACGGCCTTTGGCTTTGGATGGGGATTCTTATTCGGCTGGATTCTGAACCTCTGGTTTGTGCTGGGCTTTTTTGAACCCCTCAGCCGGTCTGTGTGGCTCAGTGCCTTTACCGCCAGTTTTTATTTTGACCTGTCCCATGCCCTGGCCAATATGGCCCTGATCTTTTTCTTTGCGAAAAGATGGGAGAAAATCCTGGGACGTATCATTGAAAAATTCGGGCTCCTGACCCGGCCGCAGATGTAGGGGTGAGAAAACAGGAATCCTTTGCTTGCCATTTAGTTGATGCGACTGTGGCGAGGGGCTGGGGCCAGTAAAAAAATGCCGCCCCTAACAGGGGCGGCATGGCCAAACAAAGACTCGTTATTCTTAATCGTAGAAAACGACTTTTTCCGTTACGTTAGAGAATCGGTTTTGATCCAGAAAAAGATCCTCGACATCTTCATCATCTTCATCCCAGATGCCAAATCCAACCGGTGCATTTCTCAAATAATTGTCCATGGCGTCAAGACTGGCTCCGTCTTCAACCTTTACCAATCCATCAAGAGCGCTGCGGTTCCCGCCGTCAAGGACCAGGTTTTCAAGGACAGCTTCGACGTCATCTTCAATAGTAATCATCCAGCCCTTAAAATTACTGTGGGTGGTCAACTTATACCCCATACCGTCGATAATGACATCCCTTGAGATAACCAGCGGTTCGTCTAATCGGATATCAGCTTCTAAACGGATAATGTCAGAATCATCATCCAGTTCGTCTTTCAAGGTTTTCAGGTTATCAACCGCAACAGAAGTTCCTTCAATCAACTTAACCTCCAACGAACCATCCAAATCGTCATTGTATATTGCAGAGATTTTAATTTCATCAGGATAAGCATCCCCATAAACACGATCTGTCACAGTCAAAACGCCTTTTTGGTCAATGCTGATGCCGTCATAGCCATTGTCCAATTCCCATTCCAATTCCAGGCCACTTAAAGCTCTTCCGTGTTCATTTTGAACCGTTGCTCGATATTGCACTTCCTTTACTTCTTCCGGGGGGATTGCCAGGTATCTGGGGCCTTCTACCGTTATGCTGTCAGCTTCCTGATCTTCCCAGTATTCCCGAGACACGTTATCCATGGCATCCACAAAGCGCATCATGATTCCCGGCGGTAATACTTCTCTTCCGATCAGTCCCGGAGGCAATTCCAGTCCCTGTTTTTCGAGTCCGGGAGGCGTTCCTTTGCCCCTCAGTCCCGGCGGCAGTTCTCTTCCAGGTCCATAATAGCCGGTTTCCTCCTGATTTTGTTCCTGATTTCGTTCCATCATCCGCTGTAAGCCCGGCGGCAGAGCCTGAACACTCATCACCGTTAAGGCCAAGACCAGCATAAGTACCAATGATACTCTCGCAGTTCTTTTCATTGCAATGACCCCCTTATTTTTCGTGTTCTTCCCGTTCCCTATTTTCTATTTACCCTTTTTGCGTTACATTATAGTAACACCTAAATTCTACGTTAACTTTAAAATGCTTTGTTTTTTAGCGTCTAAGAAAAATTCAAGTAGTTGCTTCTACATTTTAACATGTATCTACCCATCTCTCAACATATTTACAGTAAGCATACCCGTTTTTCAGAATAGCAACACTATTTCGCGTTCAATTAACAAACCACTTTATTTGTTTGTGGCAAATGTTTCACCTAAGATGAACACGATACCATTTATCCGATGCCTACCACCGCTAAGACTCCTCTTCTGGGATGAGCAAGGACGGAGGTGACACGTCCTTCGGGCGATTTATCAGAAATCCCCAAATGCAGTGTAACCGGCCATAAAAGGCCGGTTTTTTGTGGCTAAGGAAATAGCACGAGTCTCGAAACGGGTATCTTGTCCTCCTTGAGGGTATGCGCATTTGAATTGTGGATAGTTTTTTAGTGTTGGTGGTATAAAACAAAGCGGTCCTTATCTTTTTCTTTACGAAAAGATGTGATAAAATCTTGAGACGCATTAATGAAAAATTTGGTCTCCTGACCCGGCGGCAGATGTAAAACAAATATCACCTGCAACTTTTCCAGTGCAAAACCGTATTAATCTGTGGGAATACTAAAAAAACAAAAAATGAAACAGGAAGGAGTTTTTACGTATGGCAGGCAGAAATAAAACCGGTATAATGTTCCTGGTACTGATTATAGTGTTTCTGTTGCTGGTGAGTGGATGTGGAATTCGGCAGGATTCGGCAGAAGATGACAGTGTTCCGGAAACAGCCATCGAGGAGACAGAGGAAGAAGTTACTGAAGAAATGCCGGAAGAAGAAGTAACGGAAGAAGTACCTGAAGAAGAAGTGATCAATCATGCCACAGGCTTTTATGTAGGTCATGCCGATGCACATTCCATTGAAATGGAAATGACAGACAGCGACTATGAATATATGGTATTCAGGC